>JAZLEH010000204.1:0-2334 GCA_045615165.1 Eubacteriales bacterium
TATCTTACCGTCGAACACGATTCCGCCGCCAACGCCCGTTCCGAGAGTGAACGCAACGAGAGAATCGCATCCTGCGCCCGATCCCCATATAGCCTCGGCATAAGCCGCGGCGTTGGCATCGTGTGCAATATAAGCAGGGCGACCGGTAGCCTCTTCAATAAGCTTTCTAAAAGGAGCGTTATTCCATCCGTGGTTGAATGCGGCAACGACCGTATCTCCCTTTACGATTCCGGGAGTAGCAACGCCGACCCATTCAACGTCTTTAAGGGTCAAGCCCTGCATTGCGGCAACCTTTGCGGCTACATCGGCAATATCCTTCGTAATCTCCGCGCAAGGACGGGGAGCGTTGGTTTTAACACTCATTTGCTTTACGATCGCTTTGGTTTCAAGGTCGACAAGACCAACGGCAATATTAGTTCCGCCAAGGTCAACACCGATACAAAAATTATGCTTTTTCATTTACGTCTCCTCTATTATACACTCGTTTGTTTTATAATTCAATAGGTTTTAAATATTTCTAAATTTATTATACGCGATAATATTGACAATGGCAATGTAAAATAGTATAATATTTTTGTATAATCGAACAAAAATATATAAATATTACAAATAGAGGGGAAATATGAAGAAGCAAGAGATCGTCTCGGTACTCTATGAATTATATAAAATAACAGGATTCCGCATGTCTCTTCACGACGTTGAATTCAAGGAGATCGCCGCATACCCGCCCGAAAAGCTTCCTATATGCGCTTGCGTACACAAGAGTCCCGAGGAGCTTCGAAGGTGCGTTGAATGCGACGCGGACGCCTTCAAGAGCGTTAAGGACAGCAAAGAGCCACTGATATATAAATGCAGATACGGTCTTACCGAGGCTATAAGTCCGCTATATAATTTCGGCATACTGACGGGATATCTTATGATGGGTCAGATCGCTGACGACAGAGTGGACAAGAACTCACTAAAATCAAAGCTTCACAAGCTCGGCGTTTCCGACAAGGAGACCGAGAAGCTCGTTGACGATATGAGAGTCGTCCCCGAGGAGCTTGTGCGCTCTTATACGAGAATAATGACGATATGCGCGCAGTATCTCACCCTTTCAAACGCGATGCCCGGAGCAAAGCCGACGGTTGCGGAGGCGGCAAAAAAATACATATTTGAGAATCTCGATAAAAAGATCACGATAAAGGATATTTGTGAGACTGTCGGATGCTCAAAAACGACGCTGATCTCAGCATTCAAGCGCGAATTCGGAACTACGGTCAACGCCGCGATAACGGAAGCAAAGATACGAGAGGCAAAAAATCTTCTCGGACTCGGAAAAATGAGTATAAGCGAGGTTGCACAGGCAACGGGATTTTACGATCAGGCATATTTTTCAAAGGTATTTTCCGCAGAATGCGGAATATCCCCAAGCGAATACAAAAGGAGCAAGGAATAAATGAAGATAATACATACCTCAGACGTTCATCTTAACTCCCCGATGACGACGAGGCTCTCCCCCGCCCCGCTTGCAACGAGGAAAAGAGAGCTTACCGAAAGCTTCAGACGAATAATAGATTACGCAGAGAGAGAATACGCAGAGGCGGTCATAATCTCCGGCGACCTTTTCGACAGTGCGAGGATCAACACGAAAGCTCTCGATTCGCTTATGGGCGTTATCGAAAGGTGCGAGAGGCTCAAGTTCTTCTATCTCCCCGGAAATCACGAGGGTGACCTTCTTATTAATTCGGGTGTCAGAATTCCCGAAAATCTCAAGATATTCGGCGAGGAGTGGACGAGCTACAGAATTGAAAACATAGTTATATCCGGAAGAAGCTCGACTTCGCCCGATATGTTTACGAGGCTCACGCTCGATCCCGAGTGCGTTAATATCGTTGCGCTTCACGGAGAGATCGCCGACAGAAGCGGATACGACGAAAGGATCGGACTCAAGGATATTGCGGATATGCCGATAGATTACCTTGCGCTCGGTCATTATCACACCTATTCGGTGACGGAGGCGGCAAGAGGTGTCGCGGTTTATTCGGGCACGCCCGAGGGGCGTGGATTTGACGAGACCGGCGAGAAGGGATTCGTTGAAATCACTACCGTCGGAAGGACGGTTTCGCACAGATTCATTCCCTCCTCCATAAGACAACTCAGGATAGTTGAGGTGGATATCAGCGGTGCTGTAAGAGAGATCGAGATCGAAAACAGAGTTTCGTTCGCTCTCTCCGGCATTCCCTCAGGGGATCTTGTAAGAGTCGTTCTTACGGGAAAGCACGAGCCCGGCATACGCCGCGAGTGCGACGCGCTCGCCGAGAGATTCAAGTCGGGATTCTTCTTCCTTGAGAT
>JAZLEH010000205.1:0-8181 GCA_045615165.1 Eubacteriales bacterium
CAAGGAACTCTGCGCCTTAATTTTTAGTTGATTTTGGTGCTTGGCTCTCGCAGCCAAGTGCGGACTTTGCAAGAGAGATAAGTGCCGAAAGCTCTGAAAATTAAGGATTCAGAGCGGGTTTGGATTATTCACTCTTGCCTACTCATCCGACAATCAGCGAGATATTGAGAGTTGCCCTCTTTTTTCATTTATATTTTTACTTATTCTATTTACTTTTTTTATTATATATGATAAAATAGCGGTAAGATATTGATCTATGGAGGATCTATTATGTTTAAAAGCTATATCAAAGCATTTGACGAATATACGACTAACGAAAAATTCATTCCCGCGCCTTATTTAAGACGCGCGTTTGAGCTTGATTTTTTGCCCGAGTCGGCAAAGATAACTATTGCTACGCCAGGCTTTTACGAGCTTTTCGTTAACGGAATAAATATCACGAAGGGACATCTTGCGCCCTATATATCAAATCCCAGCCAGATGGTTTGTTATGATGAATACGACGTTGCAAAGTATCTCAAGATCGGCAAAAACGCGATCGGAATCATACTTGGTAACGGATATTCAAACCAGATCACTTACAAATGGCATTACCGCGAATGTAGCTTCAGAGCGCCCGTTTCGGTAGCATTAAAGCTTGACGCATCGGCAGGTTCAAAGAGCTTTGCACTTGATAGCGACGAGAGCTTTAAGGTGCACGCGTCGCCCATCGTTTTCGATATGTACCGCCTTGGCACTCATTACGATGCGCGCCTTGAGATATCCGACTGGGCGAATGCTGATTTTGATGATTCAAGCTGGGAAAACGCAAAGATCGCTCCGACACCTCTCGGAGAGCTTATTCCCTGCTATGCGCACCCCATAAGGACGAGAGACGAGATAAAGCCGATCTCAATCGAAAAGCAGGAGAATTTCTGCTATTATAAAACGGTTTACGACGGCGAGAATGTTGAGGCAACGAGAGTTGATGGCGGATATTTATACGATTTCGGCATCAACACCTCGGGTATAACGAGACTTAAGATCAAGGGTGAGCGCGGACAAAAGATCACAATAAGACACGGTGAAAGACTCGGCTCGGACGGAAAGTTTAATATAAACACCGCTTATTTCGGAGTTACCGCAAACGTTGGATCGGAAAACGAGATCGATCTTTATCAGACCGATATTTACACGCTTAAGGGCGGCGAGGAAGAAATCTTCACTCCCCCGTTCACCTATCACGGATTCAGATACGCGTTCGTTGAAGGTATTACCGAGGAGCAGGCGACGAAAGACCTTCTTACATACGTTGTATTCTCCTCAGACGTTAAGAAGAGAGGCGACTTTAACTGCTCCGACGAGAAGATAAACAAGCTTTACGCGATGACTCTTAACGCCGACCTTTCAAACTTCCACTATTTCCTCACCGACTGCCCGCACAGAGAAAAGAACGGTTGGACGGGTGACGCCTCGGTTTCGGCTGAGCAGGTACATCTTAACTTTGACGCGGCAGACAGCCTTAAGCTTTGGATCAGGCAGATGTCGCACACGCAGAGAGAGGACGGAATGCTTCCCGGAGTAGTTCCGACTGAGAAGTACGGATATGCCTGGGGCAACGGTCCTATGTGGGATAGCGCGGCAATCAACGTTCCCTTTGCGGCTTACAAATACGACGGCAGACTCGACGTTTTCGAAGAGATTGCCGACACTATGGAAAAGTATCTTAAGTACATTGCAGGAAGAAGAGACGAAAAGGGTCTTATCGCGTGCGGACTCGGCGACTGGTGCCAGCCCGGCAAGGCAAAAAACGCGCCCATCAAAGCCCCCCTCGCTCTCACCGATACGGTAACCACCTTTGACACAGCGAAAAAGGCGGCAATGCTCTTTAAGAAGATCGGAAGAGCTGATGCGGCAAAATACGCAGAGGACTTCGCAGCCGAGCTTTACCGCGATATAAGACGCGAGCTTATCGACTTTGAAACGATGACTGCGGCAGGATGCTGTCAGACCTCGCAGGCTTATCTTATTGCGACAGGAATTTTCACCGAGGAAGAATATCCCAAGGCTTACTCAAGGCTTATTGAGATAATCAAGGAGGACGGAAACTCGCTTTACACGGGTATGATCGGTCTCAGATACATATTTGAGGTTCTCTTCAAGGGCGGCGACGGAGCGCTTGCGCTTCACCTTATCCTTAGAGACGAGGATCCGTCGTACGGAAGAATGATAAAAGACGGCGTTACCGCGCTTTGCGAGGCGCTTGACAGAGGCACTTGCAACGCATCCGAAAACCACCACTTCTTCGGCGATATCATAAGAGTGTTCACGAATTATCTCGCAGGACTTCGCCCGAATCCCGCGCTTGACGATGCAAGCAGCATCCTCTTCTCCCCCGTTATACTCGACGGTATGGATTATGCAAACGCAGAGTTCAAGGATGCGAAGAGCGGCTGGAAGAGAGAGGGCGGCGCGATCAAGGCGTATGCATATCTTCCCGACGGATTCAAGGGCAGATTTGAGCTTTGCGGCAAGTGCGGCGACCTTAAGCCCGGTATGAACGAGTTCGTTATTTGATAGAGGTTATAATGGATATAAAGATAAGAAGAGCGACGCTCGCCGATGCGGATGCGGTTGCGAAAATCACCTACCACGGCTGGAAGCCGATATACGACGGCTACAAGGAAGCTCTCGGCGAGGAAATATACGAAACCGCATTCGGCGGTGCACTTGAAACGAAGATGGAAAAGATGAAGGAAGTCGTCGCAGAAGATCGCGTTTTCGTTGCGGAGGCTGACGGAATTATCTGTGCTTTTGCTTCGTATATGATCGAGGGAAAGGTCGGAGCACTTAAGGAAAACTCCGTTCTCCCCGATTACAAGGGCAGAGGAATTGCGGGTATGCTTCACAGAACTCTGCTCGACCTCTTCCGTGAGAACGGATGCACGGTCACTCGCGTTATGACAGGGCTTGACGATGCGCACGCCCCTGCGAGAAGAGCTTACGAGAAGCTCGGATTTTCAAAGCATACGAGCAGTGTTACCTACTTTATGGAGATATAAACGAAAGGACGGAGAAAATCTCCGTCCTTTATCTTTCGTTTTAAAATTTCGGTTTGGGATAAGCCGTTTTATTCGATATAACGAGATCCATAATTTCCGCAAAGCTCATCCACTCGACCTTATCGGAGAGGTGCTTCTCTACCCTGCGGCAAACCTCGGAGAGAGCCTTGATGCCCGTGCCGAGTCCGTTTGACATAAGGCTTTGCCAATGGGTGACGAGTATTGGATATCCGCCCGTTTCGAGAACGCGTATTATCTGCCCCTCCTTGCCGTCGGCAGTTATGAGGCTATCCGCGATAGACGATATATATTCGTCACTTGATTCAGTCGTGTCCATAGTTTGCCAGAACATATCGCTCGTCGTTGCGGGGATAGAAACGAGGACTCTTCCGTCAGTTTCAAGCTGAACCCACGGCTTAGCATTCGGAACGCCGCGTAATCCGCGGAGGAAATACCACGCGTTGCTCTTTCCCGTCACGTCAAGGACCGCCTTTGAAATAGCTTGCGCGTATTCGTCCTCAACCTCGATTCCGAAATTCCACGGAGAAGTTACTCCGAACGAGTCAAAGCCCGCTTCCTTTAATATCGTGAGCGCTTTATTTATATACGGGGTTAGGGTCTTTCTGTCCTGCGTTGCCGCCCAATCGCGCTCGCTTGATCCGAGCGGCGCGCCGCTTTCGATATCTACCGCAAGGTTATGCGAAAGCATCTCGGGACATATTGAAAAGCGCCCCTCGATCCGTTCTTTCACGGTTGCGATCCACTCGCGAAGCTCGGAATCGGTTATTCCGTCAACTCCGTTTAAGATATCACCCGCGTTTCCGGGCATGGGAACAACGCTGAACTTACCCTTAACGCCATACTTTTCAATAAGATCGCAAAACTCCAAAAGAAGCTCTCTTGGATAGGTTTTAACGAGGGGTCTGCCGTCCTTTGTCTCTTGGCGCTCCTTGGCGTGTGAATAACTCGTCGTGCCCGATAACGCACATCTGTAAAAAGTAGAGATCGGAGCACCGTCGTCTATTATCAAGCTGATTGGAATTTTCATAATCCTCTCCATTCCGTCGCGATATGCAGAATCGCCGCATTTTTATTCTCATTTTAGCATAGATTATATGCTTTGTCAATGAAATTTCACTTGATTTTTTACGGCGTTTATGGTATAATATATTCGTTATACTTTTGTTTGGAGATTTAAAATGCAAAGAGAAAAGCTTGGCAGCAGACTTGGATTTATACTTTTGAGCGCGGGCTGTGCTATCGGAATCGGAAACGTGTGGAAATTCCCCTACGTTACGGGGCAAAACGGTGGCGGAGCATTCGTTCTTATCTACCTTTTATTCCTTGCGATAATGGGAATCCCTGTTATGACGATGGAATTTTCAATGGGACGCGCCGCACAGAAAAGTATAGTTACTTTCTATCAGGAGCTCGAACCTAAGGGCTCGAAATGGCATATTCACGGTTATTTGGCTTACGCGGGTAATATTCTTCTTATGATGTTCTACACCTCGGTAACCGCGTGGATGCTTCAATATTTCTTATATTTCGTCGGCGGCAAATTCGAGAGCGGAATGTCAAACGATGCTATCGGCGCAGTATTTGGCGACACGATTTCTAACACGTGGGTAATGATCGCGTTCGTCGCTATCGTTACGATCATCGGATTCCTCGTTTGCTCGTTTGATATGAAAAAGGGTCTTGAAAGCGTTACGAAATATATGATGCTTGCACTCCTTTTGCTCATAATAGTGCTTGCAATTCATAGCTTTACGCTTGACAAGGCGGGTGAGGCGCTTAAATTCTACCTCGTTCCCGATTTCGGTGACGTTAGCTGGGCAACAGTTTCGGCGGCTATGTCGCAGGCGTTCTTCACATTAAGCCTTGGTATCGGTTCAATGGCGATATTCGGAAGCTTTATAAGCAAGGATAGATCCCTCATTGGTGAGAGTATCAACGTTGCGGTGCTTGACACCTTCGTTGCTATCACTGCGGGTCTTATAATCTTCCCCGCCGTTTTCACCTACTCAAATATCGACCTCTCAAACGGAGATACCGCCGCAGGTCCCGGACTTATATTCAACACTCTTCCGCAGGTATTCATCAATATGTGGGGCGGCAGAGTTTGGGGCTCGCTCTTCTTCCTGTTTATGACTTTTGCCGCACTTTCAACGATATTTGCGGTGTTCCAGAACATCCTCTCCTGCACGCAGGATCTTTTCGGATGGAGCAAGAAGAAGTCCTGCCTTATCGACGGAATAGTCGTGTTCCTGCTTTCTATCCCCTGTATACTCGGTTACAGTGTACTCAGCGGAGTTCAGTTCGGCGCTATCGGAGATATCCTCAGCCTTGAGGACTATATCGTAAGTAACATTCTTCTCCCCGGCGGATCGCTTGCGATAGTTCTCTTCTGTACTAACAAATTCGGATGGACCTCGGATAAATTTATGCTTGAAGCAAACGAGGGTAAGGGACTTAAGGTTAAAAAGTGGATGATCCCTTATATGAAGTACGTGCTTCCGATCATTATGCTTGCCGTTTGGATCATAAGCATAATATCCCCTTTCGTTGATTTCGTTTAATATAATGGACGGCGCATTTTGGCGCAAAAAGAGAGAGCTTTAAAGCGATGCACTCTTAAAGACAGTTTTTGGAATTCAATAGAATACGCTACCTACCGACAGGAAAAGGACGAAGAATTGTTAAAATTCCTCGTCCTTTTTTCTTGACAAGCACTGCATCTGTGGACACAGATGCTATTATAAGTTATGAGTTATGAGGTTCGCATTCGCTCACCGTTATGAGTTTGCTTCGCAAACGTTATGATATGATCGCCTTGTTTCTTCAAACTGTACCAAAGGCACATCATAGCTTGGCGCAGCCAATCATAACTCTAAACTCGCCGCAGGCGATCATAGTTGCGTAGTGTCCTTAATGGCACTACGCTAAAGGGCTCTCTCTTTTTTATATTATTTTATGCTTATTTATTAATGCTAACGAGCATTTAAGTCCGTCAACTGCGGAGGAGATTATTCCGCCCGAATAGCCTGCGCCCTCTCCGACGGGATAGAGACCCCTTACCGCGACCGACTCATATCCGTCATTGCGAAGAATGCGCACGGGTGAGGTCGTTCTCGTTTCAGGACCTGTCAAGGTTGCATCGGGAAGATTGAATCCCGGCATCCAATTATCAAAATCAACGATAGCCTCACGGAGCGAATCGGTTACAAAATTCGGAAGATAATCCTCGGCTTTAAAGGGTTCGACACCGATTGGATAGCTTGGCTTAACGCCGAAAATACCGCCGGGAGAATTACGCTCCATAAAGTCGCCCATAGAAATTGCGGGGGCTTTATACGACGAGGTAAGATCGAACGCTTTATTCTCTATTCTCTGCTGAAGATCAAAGCCTGCAAGCGGGCTTTCGCTTCCGAAATCATCGGGAGTTACCGAGACGAGAAAGGCGGCGTTTGAATTATCACCGTCGCGCAGAAATTCACTCATTCCGTTAGTGACGATTCCCCCCTCTTCGCTCGCGGCGGGAACGACCGTGCCGCCGGGGCACATACAGAAGCTATAAACACTTCTTCCCGACGGTAGATGAGTTACGAGGTGATAGCTTGCCGTTTCAATGCCCGACGGAGCATTATCGCCGTAAACGAGGTTGTTTATATATTCGCGCGGATGCTCAATACGAACGCCGATGCCAAATCCGCGCGCCGTCATCGGTATTTTTTTATCTTCAAGCATTTTGAAGGTATCGCGCGCACTGTGACCGATTGCGAGAATAACCTCATCGCATTCAAGGATAGTCTCTTCTCCGCCTTTTATATAGGTTATTGAAGATATCCTTTCATTTTTAATTTCAATATCGACAAGCTTTGCAGAGAAGATGAACTCACCGCCGAGGGAAATTATCTTCTCTCTTATTTTTTTAACGATGTCCGACAGCTTATCCGTGCCGACGTGCGCCGTGTCGGAAAAGAGTATTTCACCATTAGCGCCCGCGTCAACCAATTCGCCAAGGATCTTCATTTTATATTTGTCCATAGCGCCGTATTTAAGCTTACCGTCGGAATAAGTTCCTGCTCCGCCCTCACCGAACTGCACGTTGCATTCGGGGTCAAGGATAGAAAGCTTTTTGAACAGATCAACCTTGCGGCATCGCTCATCAACGGGAAGACCGCGCTCGATTATTACGGGCTTTGCACCCGCCTCGGCAAGTGTGAGGGCGGCAAACATACCGCAAGGGCCGAATCCGACAACTATCGGGCGGACTGCAAACGATGCTTTTTCAACAGAAAGTGTGTAATCATCAACCGCGAACACCTTTTTGCGCATCTTTAAAAGCCCCGCTTCCCTTTCCGCGGGAAGCGCGACTCCGACCGTCATTTTATAAACGATATTCGATTTATCCTTAAGGTCTATTCTGCGGCGCAATATTGAAAGATCGCGTATTTCGCCCTCGCTTATCGGCAGGCTTTGCATTAACGCGAGCTTTATATCCTCCGCTTTATACCCTATCGGAACGGTGATATCAGTCTTTATCATTTATCTATCCTTATAGGTAATCTCTTTTATATATGTATTTTACCATTAAAGGCTCGCTTTTTCAAGAGTTTTTTGAATTTGGCGCATATATTTGTCTCATCGGTTAAAAATATGAAAAAAAGAACGGAGCTTGTATGAAAAAAACACTACTTTTTATTCTTATCCTTGCGCTTAGCCTTGGAGCGCTCGTTTCCTGCGGGGGCAATGCAGAGGAAGCGTCGGTATTTTATTACACTTACAGCGACACCTATATTTCAAGCGTACGCGAAGAGATGAACGCGCTTTTAAAGGAAGCGGGAATCAGCTATCACAACTACGACGCAAACAGTAATCAGACGACGCAGACCGAACAGATCGACACCGCGATCGCAAAGGGGACGGGGATCTTACTCGTTAATATAGTTGACACGGGGTCGGACGATGCGGCAAAAACAATAGTGGAAAAGGCGAAATCCGCAAATATTCCCTTAATATTCTTCAACCGCTCTGTGAGCCGCGAGGTCGTTGATAGCTATGACAAATGCGTTTTCGTCGGCACGGATTATGAAATGGCGGGTCACATGCAGGGTGAGCTTATAGGAAACTACCT
>JAZLEH010000206.1:0-9272 GCA_045615165.1 Eubacteriales bacterium
AAAGCTTGCTTGGAATGAAATCAAGTCCCTCGATCCTACCGCCGTTATACGAGAGTATTTCTACTCCGCATTTATTTAGGCGTGACAGGAAGCCGGCAACCTCGCCGTCCAGCCAATCGATATCGGGCAAAACGAGGCGCGCTGCCCGCTCTCCGTTCGGAAGGATGATCTCTCCGCTTCCGATCTCCGTCTTTAAAAGGAAGCTCTTATTTATGAAATCAAAGCATACCTGATTTTCAATCAGCGTGCGCGCGCATACCGAAACCGAGAGTGCGTCGCACCCGTTTTGCTGCTCGGTGATATATCCGCAGGGGATCGTGTGCTCGCTTAACTGCTCGTATGGGTAGTATAAGAGGGTGTCGATCTTATATCGGCTTTTTGAAAGCATTGAAGTAAGCTTAGTTACGAAGTCTGCAAACTCGGTCATCTCTTCGGGCGGGAGTGCATCCTCTCCCCAATATGAGGTTATTTTATTAATGCCGTGCGCCGCCATAATAGAGATAGCGCCCTTGAGCCCGTCAAGCGTTAATTCAACCTTATCGACCATATTCGATCCCTCGATCATCGTCTCGTCCTTGCACGAGAGGTGCGAGGCGCTTGATGCAAGCTTAAGCGCGACCGAATATCTTAAAGCGTCCGGCTCGGAGCGAAGATTGTCGCATCCGGGGATCGAAAGCTCGCTTAAGTGGTCGAGTATATCTCCGAAATAGGTGGGGTGGCAGTCAAAGCTTTCTTCAAGCAGATAATGACCGCTGAGCATTACGCCCTCGTTTTTCAGCATATCGCGATAGGCACAAAGGAAGCCGTCCTTTGCCATACGGGAGGTGAGCGCGTAAAACTTAACTCTTACCCCTCTTGACAGGGGCGTCTTTTCAAACAGGTGCGGGAGGTTTATAATCAGGTCCTCGCCGTATTCCTCGCGGTAGCGATCTGCCATATCCTCGCTCCACTGAATATAGGGGAGAAGCTCAATTTCAGGCTCTTCCTCCTCGATTAAGGAGTGCGAATATCGCTTAACGCCCTGCCAATGTCCCTCACCGCGCACGATCGCCTGCGGGAAGTGCGGCTCGTCGGTAAATATCGCATCCGCTATATCCCCGAGGGGTTCGTTAACGTGCTTTATATATCCGTTTTTATATGTGATATCGAAGAAATTCTTTGCAGTGCGCGCCTCAAAGATGTTTACGAATCTGTGAGAGGTGCGAAGCGCTCTCGAATATGGGGAATGCTCGAATAAAGCGCGGTAAAAGAATGCGTAAGTCCGCCATTCGCCTGCGGGTAAATATACGCACAGTCCACCCGAAAGATCCTTTTTGTCCGAGATATTCACCGCATTTTTGAAATCGGGTGCACCGTCCTTGACGGGAACTGCGACGGCGTATTTTAATTCGGAATGACCGCGCGGAGATGCTATTCTTATCGGTGCTCGCCCGTCGGTCTTGCGTTCCTTAGTGACGAGGGCGAGGCCGAGAACCTCAAGCTCGGGATGATCGCGCAAAACGAGTCCGCCCGCCGCGCCCGATGGGTAATATTGCTCGTCGTAGATCCAAACGGAAAGCCCGATGCTTTTCGCGTATTTCATTACACGAACGGAAAACGCGATATCCTCGTCCTTTTCAAGATAGTCCTTGAAATCGGTGTTTATAACGATTCCGCCGTAGCCGCGCTCCTTAAGCTTTCGTACGCGGGCGCACGCATAATCGTATTTTTCCTCCTCGCTCATATCGCGGATTTCCGTATATCCGTTTCCGAGGTTGAGCGCCACGAACTCAAAATCGTGAACGATTTGATACGGGCCGTTTTTTTGATTTATTTCGTTTAAGCTCGGTAAAGTCATTTTTGTTCTCCGATCAAATCGCTTTCTTTTTTACATCGTGGCGTATGATTCCGACGGTTGAAGAAATTATAGTAATTATTTCGTTTATGATAGCCATAAACGCAAGGAACGTGATATCGTACGTCAGCATAAGTGCCGCAATGGGGTATGACATAATTCGCGAAAGCTTGGGTTTTCCTATCCAGAAGCTTATGACCGCGAGCATAGATGCAATGCAGGGAAGAATAGAGAAGATATTCTTCCAGGTAAGAACGCCCGCAACCGCAGAGAGTGCGAGGAAGAGCGCGAGCCATATCCAGGAGCGCGCCCATTTTTTGTCTCTGTTTATAAAGACGAGCTCGCGTATGAATCCGATCACCGCGATCGCCGCACCTGCATAAGCCGAAATAAATACGTAGTGTAAGCACCATATTACGTCCGACAAAAGCTTTGAATATAAAAGTCCCATTCTGGTCTTTTGCTGGTAAATTACGAGGGTGCTGATTATGCCGAGAAATCCGCATATATAAGAAGCCGTTAACATAAATTCTCCTAGTTGTTCGTGAGCTGAAATTTGCGTTATGAGAGCCGCCATTGCGACGGCTCTCTTTTTTTATTATTCTTCAGGTTGAAGATTATCAAAGTAGGGGTGGAATCTGTATTCGTCGATATGAACGCATCCGACGCTTTCCGATGCCTCGTAGCTTACGAGTGCCGTGCGGTCGATAAGAAGCTCCGCAGGGTTGACCTCGTTTGAGATCTTGACGCCGCGCAAAACGAGCTCGTCATTTACGTATATCTCTTTGAGATTTCTCTCGGTGTCAAGCACGACTCTTACCGATACCCAATCGATCTCGTTCAGCTGAATAACGTCGGTCATCGAGCCGTCAGCCTTAACAACCGCGAGCCATCCGTTCTCGCGAATATAGAGGTTTTCGTATTTTACATCGGAGTTTTCGTTAAGCATAGTGAGGATATAAGCGCCGAGGTTGTGGTTTTCGCCAAGCCTTATCTGCATTTCTGCCGCAACGACGCTTCCGAGCCCCTCGGAGTTAAGAACGTTTATGTATGTGGGGGTATCTATAACGTTAGAAACCGTGAGGTATTTACCACCGTTTCCTGATACTGCGGATATTTCGCCGTGGTGTTCCGTAACCTCTATTTTGGAAGTGCCGGAATATCCTGTACCGACCCTACCTGTCAGCATATCGTCAAACGGAACGTACGTGTATTCCTCTGTTGTGAACTGTGACGACCAATAGCTCTCGGGATTGTCGTCAAACTCATAGGTTCTTCCTGTGATAAGGTTATAGAAGATTGCAAAGTAACGATAACCGAAAACTCTGAGGCTCGGACCGTCAAAGTGTGTAGTAACGTCCTGCGCGCCGAGTCCGTCCGAGAGGGCGATTCCGTAATTTTTGTAATACTGACCAAGCTCGATAAGCTGTCCCATATGGACCTCGTCGCTTCTTGTGCCGAAGAGCTCGCCCGTTACGATAACGATTTTATCGGGGTCAAGTCCAAGCTCCGCTATCATAGCATCGAGGATGACCTTGAGAAGCTCGGCGTAGTTTTTGGTTGTCGCATTTCCTTCGCCCTGATGCCAGAGGATTGCCGCTATTTCGCTAGTTTCCTGTGCCGCCTTTGCCATTGCGATAGCGTTGTTATAAAGCTCACCGCCGACCGCCCACATTGCAAGAGTCGTTGAGCCCTGTGCCGCGGGGATAAGTCCTACATCACATCCAAACGTGTCAGCGAACGCCTTGCCGAACGAAGCGCCAAGTCCGATTCCTGCTCTGCTGGTGTTAGTGTGGAGGGGCTCTTGCATCTTTACCCATCCGTTATTGCGCATCATGAAGAGGCGATCGTCGTCAATAGGGTCAACCGAGTTTAACAGTCCTACGCCGACCATGTTAGACTGTCCGATGAGAAGCACCGATTGCATACCGTCGTATATTTCATCGTCTTCAGCTCTCTCCCATACTGCGGTAAGAGTTATATCGGATGTTACGGGAGTAGTGAAATCGTACGCTTTTCCTCCAATCTGCCACTCAACGAATTTGTAAGCAAACTTCGTGGGAGCTTCGATGGAGGGGATTGTCTCGCCGCCGCGAACCTTGATAGAGGGCATCTTATCACCACCGGTGGTATCAAAGCTTATCGTGAACATGTGCTCAGTGGTGGTTATGTTTTTATACTGCTCTGCCGCACGGGAGTAGGAGAGAAGTGCCGTCGCAACAGCCTTTGCCGATTCGTTCTTGCAGTTCTGTATATACTTTGCAAGCGAATAAGTTCCGCTTGATTCACCAACGGTTATCGTCATAATATTATCGATATAAGCCGCTGAAATATCGTTAACGGAATAGTATCCGTCCTTCTTTACGAGCTTGCCGTTTTCCTCGGTATGAATTATTTGGTTGCCGAGTGAATCGGTGTAGCTTACGCTGTCTATCTTTACGCTATTGCTTATAAGGATGACAAAATCGAATTTTGCCGATTCAAGCTTATACGCAGTTCCGCTGACACCCTTGTCGATAAGTGAGTCGTAATTTACGTTAAGCTCGTAGCTCTTCGCATCGATTGAGGTTTTGCCGCAGTTGCAAAGCGTGTGCTTTTCAAGGAATGAGGAGTAGTCGCCGTTCGGAGCGAAGCTCGGGTCTGCATATTTTGCAACTGCGCCCTTGAATGCGAGTATTTCGTAAACGAGGATCGCTTCCTCGCTTCCGCAGACGTAGCTTTCAGCAACGGCAGACGCGTATTTAACTATGTCAAAGTAAACGTCGTATTCATAAGCCTTACCATCGACCGAGTAGCTTACGGTTGCCGATATCTTTTCGAAATTATAAACCTCGGGAGAGACGGAGACGATATAATAATTCTTTTCGTTAATTTCAACTATATTGCCGAGAGTCGCACCCGATACCGAAACCTCGGTAACCTTGTCGCTGATGGGGAGGTAGAGGTTGTAGGTCATATTCGTGAACAGAGTTGCGTTCTGAAGGATGCCGCCTATCTTCGCTTCAAGCGTCGTCGTTGGCTTTGCCACGGTTTTGCCGGATGCGAGGCTTCCAATCGCGCTCCAAGCGAGCGTTTCGGAAACCCAATTTGCGTTTGTCGTCATCGATACGCACTCTTCGGGCACGGGGGCAGAGTCGCCCGTGAAGTGATAGGAATAGGTGACTGCATTTCCGTTGTTATCCTGCCATTCAACGACGGAAGTGCCGTCAAGAATATTGTCCTTTGAGACCGTTACCGCATAGCAGTTATACGAGATTGAGGTCGTCGTTTTATTTTTTATAACGCTCTCCTTGAACTTAGCTGATTCAATCTGAGCCGCTTCCTCAAGGGTGTCTATCGCATCGGTGATGGTTGCATCGCTCTTCAACGTCAGGTCAAGCGAATCCCAGGTAATGCTGGTTGCGGCGTGAACGAAATCCTTCTTGATTTTTCCGAGGGTGGGATTAGTGCTTTGGGGGTTGAGTATGGCTACACCCTCGGCGCAGGATACGTTGTTAAGAGCGAAGAATGCCGCCGCATTTTTGCTTGCAAATTTGTTGCCCGCACCAAGCACGATGCTTCCGGTGGCCGAGGCTTGTACGATCTTGCTTGATCCGTATACCGTGCTGTTTTCAATATAATACTCTCCAACGCCTACGCGATAGAACAGGTAAACTCCGTAATACTCTGTATTGCGGATGATCACTTTCGTTCCGTGCGTTGATCTTCCCGAATATTCGTGAATGAGAGAGGTGGAGGAGTAAGTTCCGTAAAGCTGGATTCCGTCAACGAGGATTTCGGCATCAGGACCCTGGAGGGTGATGAACGCGTAAGAGCCGCGGTAAACGATGAAATACGAGCCTCCGATAACGTTGATTTTGATCTTACTGTCGTTTGAAAGGTTCTCCGTAGTGCTTGCACCGGAGTAAATGATAAGGCTTCCGCCGGTGAACGTGAGGTTATCTCCGTCGTAAACGGTGTTTCCTTCTTTATCAATAAGTGCACCAACGTTGACCGTAGCCGTATTTATACCGCTCTTTATACTGCATATACCGCCCGAGCGAAGCTGGTTAATATAATCAGCATTGTTCGTTCTTACCGACGCGACATGGATCTCGCCGTTTTCTTTTGATGAGTAAACGTTAAGCGTAGTTCCTTCGCACACGTTGAAGAGGGGCGATTGGTCAAGAGCGTTTACACCGATCTTAACGAGCTTGTGACCGTTAAGGTCGAGGCTATAAGTCTTGCTTGAAAGATCCTTGCCCTTGGTGGCGCTTACGTTGACTGCATCACCCTCAAGTCCTGTGAAATCTGCAAGAAGAATAGCTACGTTGCCGTTCGTTGCTGCCGCAATCTCGTTAATGAGAGTGTCGCCGATAGCATTTTTATAAAGAGTGTAGGTTCCGTCGGATGCCTTCGCGGGAATAAAACGATAGTTATCGTCGTAGCTTCCCATAGCGAATGTAGCTCCGCTTATCGTCGTTATTGATGATTCCTTCGGGGTTATCGTGATAACCTCGCCTTTTGAAGCCATGGTTGAGTCGATTACTCGTATCTCACCGTCAAGCGACCATTCCCACTCGGGAGATTCGGTGTATTTGATAACGCCGTCTGCAACCGATGAGGGATTATATCCGTCAAGCACCGGTGCGAATCCAAAGCCGAGCGTTGTTTGATCCATAAGGTTTCCGACAGCATCGTATATTTTGAGCGTGACAATATCATCGTTAAACTTAACTATATATCCGCCGTCGACCGATTCGATCTTATACCCTCTTGCGAGAAGATCGGCAGAGGGGGTAACATTCACCTTCGTGTTATCGCACTCGATAAAAATCTCACTTACGGATTCGGGAATATCGAAATTCTCAAGATTTATCGTGGTGTAAATCGTCGCGCCATCTTCAATGAGCTTTAATTCCTCTGCTACAAAGGAGGGAATACTCACGCGATTGCGTGTGCCCGAGGGATTTTTAAGCTGTATATAACCGTTGGGGGAGATATAATTTTTGTTAGCTACAACGTCAACGCAGTCGTAGAGCGCACCGTTTGTAAAGCTTCCGCTTTCGATAAGACTGTCGATGCTGTTTAGTTCGCATTCGTAGCTTGCGGAGTAATAGTTTGCGGTGTAATTGTCAACTGCGTAGGAGTAGGCGTCGTGGGTTTTTATCGAATCCATTACGTTTATTCTGAATTCGTCGCAGGTTGCGGACGTTGCATTCTTTGAAGAACTAAGTATAGTCTTTTTGAATGCGATCTCACCGTTAACGTATGCAACTCCGTAAAGTTCAATGCACTTCACCGTGTTGCCGTCGTATACCGCCTTCGGGTACATAATCATCGTTATATGGTCGAAAGTTCCAACGCCCGAAACCTTGACTTTGTTTGTTGCCTTAGAAGCCGTGTCCGCATCGGCGTAATACCACTGACCGTCAGTATCCTTGACAAGGTAGAGCATAACGCTTGCACTACCGCTGGCCGCTCCGGAGTTATCAATGTCCGTAAGCGTGCCGGTCCAATATCTTGCGTTCAAGTAAACCTTTTCTTTGTTTACATACGAAATGTCAACGCCCTCGCTCTCGGGCGTGAGTCCTGCCGCCTTAAGCTCCTCGGGAGTATAGGTCTTGTAGGTATTGACTCCGTCAACCACGGTGGTGTGTGTATATCTGTCGGGCATCATATCGATATCAAAAATGAACGCCTTCTGGAGGATCTCACCGTTATATGCAAATCCGTAGTTCGATACCTTAACCGATCTGCCGGCGAATACAAGATTTCTATATCCGCCGCCCGTCGAATCGAAAGTGCCGTTTGCAACGAAATGCATACTCAGGTAGGTGTTGCCGTTTTTGGTAACTACGTCGCTTGACGTGCTGGGGATCGTCTGACCGAGCGATTTCGTAATTCCTAACGCTTTTGAGGCATCCGCGTAGGCAAAGTAGTTCGTAACCCCTGTGGGCTTGAGCTGGTTTTGATAAATCTCTTCAAGTTCCTCGCTTTCGGTTTTCGCAAATGCGATCACGGTGACTGTGCTCGTGATCAGTAAAAGAACGAGGAGTAAAGAGAAAATTCGATATAACTTTTTCATAAACGCACCCCTATATAATAAATTTTAAATTTTATTAAATAAATTAAACTTACACTTGTATTTTACATTTATTTTATGTTATAATCAAGGTGGTAAGCAAATAAAAAACTGTCTAAAACAAATATTTTGGAGGGAAAATGACCGAATTAACCCCATATTTAAGATTTATAGCCTGTACGTCCAATCTGCCGAACAAGCGCCATACCGTCGCATACGATTGCCGTTTTCTTTACGTTCTGTCGGGTAGCGGAAAAATGATCACCGACGAGGGAAGCTTTGATCTTTGCGCCGATACGCTCTTATATTATCCGTGCGGTATTCGCTATTTTCTTAAATCGGACGGCAAGGATGCGATGAAGTTTTACACGGTCAATTTCGACTTTACTAATACGTACGATCAAAAAGGCATTATGCCGCCCGTATATTACGAGGACTGTGATTTCGGCCTCGTTCAGCCTTCGCATAAGGATTTGGGCGAGGAGCGCTATCTTTCTCCGTTCGTGATAGAAAACGCGGCTCAGCTTCGCCCGTATTTTGCAAGGCTGGACGCGATTTATCACAACGAAAAAGAGTGCGCCGAAAGGCTCACCTCGTCGCTTTTGAGCGTTATTATTCTCGAAATACTTTACAGGAAAAGTTCTTCCGCCCCGTCGAATAAGATAATCGATGAAGCAACGGCGTTTATTAAGGAGCATTATTCCGAGCACCTGACGAACGGCGCTATCGCCGCCGCGCTGAAATACCATCCGTACTATCTCGGCGCTTTGTTCCGTAAACATCTTGGAAAAACCACGCGCGATTATCTTGACGAGGTTCGCCTCGAAAAAGCAAAGGATCGCCTTTCACTGACCGACGACTCGATATATAAGATCTCGGCGGAGTGCGGCTTCAAAACCGCAGAGCACTTTACAAAGCGCTTTAAGATGCGCTACGGGGAGACTCCGACGGCGTGGAGAAGGCGTCAGTTATGGATATGAAAAGAGCCGCAACGCGGCTCTTTTTCTTTTATCCTTCGTTTAGATTGTCAAAATATGGGTGGAATCTGTATTCGTCGATATGAACGCATCCGACACTTTCCGATGCTTCGTAGCTTACGAGTGCCGTGCGGTCGATAAGAAGCTTCGCCGTGTTTACGGAATCGGAGATCCTAGCCCCGTGTAAGATAAGCGCGTCGTTTGCGTATATTTCTTTGAGGTTTTTCTCGGTGTCAAGCACGACTCGAAGCGATACCCAATCGGTCACGTTCAGCTGAATAACGTCGGTCATCGAGCCGTCAGCCTTAACTACCGCGAGCCATCCGTTCTCGCGCAGATAGAGGTGTTCGTATTTTACATCGGAGTTTTCGTTAAGCATAGTGAGGATATAAGCGCC
>JAZLEH010000207.1:0-2947 GCA_045615165.1 Eubacteriales bacterium
CTTTCTCTGAGCTGTTCAATATTTCTAGCCATGATTACGCCTCCTTATCCATCTGTGAATAGTAGATTTCGGAATACTCCGAGTTTTTATCAAGAAGCTCGTCGTGCGTTCCGATACCCGTGATAACGCCCTCGTTCATAACGATTATCATTTCGGCATCTCTTACCGAGCTGATTCTCTGCGCGATAATTATCTTGGTACATTCGGGCAAGGTGGTTGAAAGCGCGCTTCTTATCTGTCTTTCGGTTGCGGTATCGACCGCGCTCGTCGAGTCATCAAGAATAAGTATCTTAGGATTTTTAAGAAGAGCTCTGGCAATACAAAGCCTCTGCTTCTGTCCGCCCGAAAGATTTGCGCCTCCCTTATCAAGAATGGCGTCATATCCATCCGAGAAGGTTGAAACAAACTTGTCAGCTGCGGAATTTTTCGCGCACTCGATCATTTCCTCATCCGACGCATTCTCATTACCCCAACGGAGATTCTCCGCAACAGAGCCCGAGAACAAGAGATTCTTCTGCAAGACGATACCGATTCCGTCTCTAAGCTTTTCAAGCGAATAATCCTTTACGTTCACGCCGTCAACGAGAACCTCTCCCTCATCAACGTCATAAAGTCTCGGGATCATTGAGATAAGAGTCGTCTTACCGCATCCGGTCGAGCCGATTATTCCGACGGTTGCGCCGGATCTTATTTTAAGATTTATATTATTAAGAACGGTATCCTCGGAATTCTTGTAATATCTGAAGCTTACGTTCTTAAATTCGATCTCACCCGAACCGACGGTTTTATCCTTCATCGTGGCGTTATCATCGCTGAGGTCAAGCTTTTCATCAAGCACCTCGCAGATTCGCTTACCGGAAGCAAGCGCGCGCGATGAAGTCATAAGAAGGAAGGTAACCATCATAAGCGATGAAAGAATCTGCGTTGCGTAAGTAATAAATGCGCTGAGATCGCCTATCTGCATTCCGCCGAGAGCGCTTTCATCAATAACGATATTATGACCGAACCAAATGATCGCAATAATGGACGCATACATAAAGAAATTCATTACGGGGCCCATAAAGATCATAACCTTTACAGCTCTCATACCCGAATTTTTAAGATCGGCGTTTGCTTCCTCAAATTTATCGATCTCATAATCCTCACGAACGAAGGATTTAACGACTCTTACATTGGTAACGTTCTCGTTAACGGTTGAGTTTATCTTATCGATCTTCTTCTGCATAATGCTGAATCGCGGGAAGCTGACCTTGATAAGAACTGCAATAACGATAAGCATGAGAGGGATGCTGACAGCAAGAACGACCGAGAGTGACGGCTTAAGCATAACCGCCATTATAATGCCGCCGATGAGCATTCCGGGCGCACGAAGCGCCATTCTCAAAAGCATATTGACAAAGTTCTGAAGCTGAGTTACATCGTTTGTCATTCTCGTTACGAGCGATCCCGTTGAAAATCTGTCTATATTGGCAAAGGAGAATCTTTGCACCTTGGAATAAACGTCCTTTCTGAGATCAGCCGCAAAGTTGACCGACGCCTTTGCTCCGAAATACGCGCCGAAAACGCCGCCCGTCATCATAAATATGACGATACCGACGAGAATCGCCGCATAGCCTATACTCTTTCCTACGGTTAAAGTTCCGTTTTTGCCTTCGTTAATGATAGCAGCAAGCAAAAGCGGCATAAACATTTCACCGATGACCTCAACGATCATACCGACAGGTCCGAGTATAAACGAGCTAAGATACGGTTTAACGTACTTAAACCATCTTTTCATACTGTTTCTTTTCCTCCGAAATTATTTATATTATTTTGTATTTTTTCAAGTGAAGATATAAAGGCTGAGAGATCCTCATCCGAAAATCCTGTGAACATACCCGCGTCAATATCCGAAAACAGAAGCTTCGTTTCGGAAACGACCTTTCTTCCCATATCGGTTAAGGTAATTTCATTATACCTGTTATCATTACCGATCGAACGCGTGATATATCCGTCGGACTCAAGCTTCTGAAGCGCGCCCGTAACTGCGGCAGGAGTAATTCCGAGATGCTCTGCAATCTCCTTTTGCGAGGGTGTAACGCCGCGCCCTGCAAGATGCATAAGTATGATATGCTGAGTTCTGTGTATTCCTATTCTTGAACAAACGCCGGAATCGATCATCTTCTTATGAGCGCGATTGATCTGTATTAAAAGATTTACTGCGTCAAAGTAAATATTATTCTCCAAAGTCAACACACCTCCCCATTTTTCAGCTTAATAGTTAAGCACTTAATTATTATATTCCAAATTGTCTCTAAAGTCAATATATCTTAAAAAAGAATTGAAAAATTTAAAATAATATGATAAAATATATATAATTAAAGCATCGGAGCGAAATATGAAAACAACAACCTTATGCTATATAGAAAAGGGCGGCGCATATCTTATGATGCACCGCGTCAAAAAGGTCAATGATGAAAACCGTGATAAATGGATCGGAATCGGAGGAAAGCTCGAGGAGGCAGAAACTCCGTACGATGCCGCAAGGCGAGAAATCCTTGAGGAAACGGGGCTTGTCGCAAACGAATTATTCTATAGAGGAATAATTACCTTCGTCTCCGATATATACGGAACGGAATATATGCACCTTTTCACCACCGATCAATTCAGCGGCGAATTAAAAGCAGAGTGCGATGAAGGAAATCTTGAGTGGGTTGAAAAATCAAAAGTACCAAACCTGCCGATCTGGGAGGGAGACAAGATCTTCCTTCGCCTCATTGATACCGAGGAGCGATTCTTCTCATTAAAGCTTGTATACGAAGCAGACAAGCTCGTATCACATAGCGTTGAATACAGATAAACGGATGCTATTTCAGCATCCGTTTTCTTTCTTTATAGTCGGGCATAACACCCTCGATTATTTTGTAAAAGGCGGGAGAATGATTCATCTCTCGAAGGTGCGCAAGCT
>JAZLEH010000208.1:0-10933 GCA_045615165.1 Eubacteriales bacterium
AGACCAACGGAGCAGACCGAGGTCATTGCCTCAAGCTTTTCAAGGCAAAGAACGCCCTCGCGAGCAGCGCGGATCATACCTGCATCCTCGGAAACGGGGATAAAGGCGCCGGAAAGACCGCCAACGTTAGAGGAAGCCATAACGCCGCCCTTCTTAACTGCATCGTTGAGCAGGGCAAGAGCCGCCGTTGTACCGTGACCGCCGCAACGCTCAAGTCCCATTGCCTCCAGAATATGAGCAACGGAATCACCTACAGCAGGGGTGGGAGCGAGGGAAAGGTCAACTATTCCGTAAGGAACGCCGAGCCTCTGCGATGCTTCAGCCGCGATGAGCTGACCGACTCTCGTAATCTTAAACGCGATCTTCTTAACGGTATCCGCAAGGGCAGAAAAATCACACGCCCCCGCTTCTTTTATTGCCGCGGCAACGACACCCGGTCCGCTTACGCCGACGTTGATTACCGTGTCGGATTCGCCGATGCCGTGAACCGCGCCCGCCATAAAAGGATTATCCTCGGGAATGTTAGCAAAAACGACGAGCTTTGCGCATCCGATGGAATCGTTATCACGGGTGAGGTAGGCGGTCTTCTTGATTATTTCGCCCATCTCACGGACGGCGTCCATATTGATTCCCGCCTTGGTGGATGCAACGTTGATCGACGAGCAAACGAGGCTCGTTTCAGCAAGCGCCTGGGGAATCGATTCGATAAGGCTTCTTGCACCCTTGATCTCGCCCTTTTGAACGTGTGCGGAATATCCGCCGATAAAGTTAACTCCGAGCTCGCGTGCGGCGCGCTCAAGCACCTTTGCAAGTCTTACGAATCCGTCAGGTGAAAGTCCCGCACCGATATAGGATATCGGAGTAACGGAGATTCTCTTATTGACGATCGGAATACCGTAAGTGCGTTCAAGGTCTTTGCAAACCGATACGAGATTCTTTGCCGAGGTTGTGATCTTGTTATAGATCTTTTCCTCAAGGCGCGCGGGGTCATCCGATATACAGTCGAAAAGGGAGATTCCCATCGTGACCGTTCTTATATCGAGGTTTTCCTCACGGATCATTCTTATAGTTTCAAGTATATCGAGTGTATTAAGCATATTAAATTCTGTGCATAGTGTTGAAGATATCCTCGTGCATTACGCGAATATCAACTCCGCACTCTCCTCCCGCTTTACTCATTGCATCAGCAAAGGTTGCGAAATCGACGGTAAGCCCCTCGAGAGACACCATCATTATCATCGCGAAATATTCACTGAGGACGGTCTGGCTTATATCAATGATATTTGCACCGTACTTTGCACACTCTGCGCTCGCCATCGCTATAATTCCGACCTTATCCTTTCCGGTTACCGTTACAACTGCCTTCATATTATGCCTCCGTAATAATTTATAATTTTAATAATATTGTAGCACACTTTTTAGTTTTTGTCTACATTATAGTTGAAAATTTCCGACCTTTGTGATAAAATAACAATAAAAAGCAATTTACGACCGAGGTTTATATGAAAAACGGCTTGATTATAATAAACAAGGAAGAGGGTATGTCGTCGTTTGCGGTGGTCAGCCGCGTAAGACGGCTTCTCGGCGCGGAAAAGGCGGGCCACACCGGCACGCTTGACCCAATGGCAACCGGAGTCCTCCCCGTCCTTCTCGGACGCGGTGTTAAAGCAAGTGAATATATGCTGACGAGCGATAAGCACTATATCGCGCGCCTTCTCCTCGGAGTAACCACCGATACGGAGGATATAACGGGATCCGTGTTAAGCGAATGCGACGATATCCCATCGGATAACGCGGTAATGGCGGCGATCGAGTCGATGATCGGTGACTCGGAGCAGATACCCCCGATGTACTCCGCCTTAAAGGTCGGAGGAAAGAAGCTTTGCGACCTCGCGCGCGACGGCGTAACGATTGAAAGAGAGCCGAGAAAAATCACGGTTTACAGTATAGATGCAAAGAAGATATCCGATCGCGAATACGAGCTTGACGTTATATGCTCAAAGGGAACTTATATACGCACTCTCTGCGCCGATATAGGCAAAAAAATCGCCACGGGCGGCGTTATGAAGGCGCTTATACGCGCTGAGGCGTCACGCTTTAAGCTCTCCGAGGCGCACACGATAAGCGAGCTTGAGGCGATGAGCGAGGAGGAGCGCGACGCGCTTATCCTCCCGATTGAAAGAATATTCGCAGACAAGAAAAATATAAACCTCCCCCCATTCTTTGCAAGGCTTGCAAGATGCGGCGTTGAGATATACCTTCATAAGATAAAAACAGAGCTTCCGATCGGGGAGCGTGTCACTTTATCCGACGAAAAGGGCTTCTTCGCGCTCGGCGAGGTGAGGGAATTTCCCGACGGCGCGGCAATAAAGCCGATAAAGCAATTTGATACCTGATATCGGGGGGCAAAATGGCAAAGAAGAAATTTACCGACGATCAGCTCTCGGCGATAAACACGAGGGACAAGTCTCTTCTCGTTTCTGCAGCGGCAGGCTCGGGAAAAACGGCGACCCTCACCGAGAGGATCATTCGATCGATAACCAATAAAGAAAATCCCGACGACATAAGCCGTATGCTCATCGTGACCTTCACGAATGCGGCGGTCGCCGAGCTTCGCGAGAGGATAACAGCGGCGATAAAGGATGCACTGCTCCTTGATCCCGAGAATAAAAAGCTTGAGCACCAGCTCTATATGCTCCCCTCCGCAAGGATCTCAACGATAGACTCCTTCTGTAACGAGATTTTAAAGAACAATACCGAGAGATTCGGCATCTCCCCGCGCTACAGGATCGCCGATCCGATCGAGGCAAGGATTCTTGAGCATGCGGTCTGGTCATCCATGATCGCGGCGGCGTTTGAAGGGGATATCCCCGAAATAAACGCTCTTGATTTTGAGGAGCTTTCCTGCGCGCTCACAGGCGTTAAAAACGACGGTATGCTTGAGGAGAGCTTTGAATTTCTCTACGACAAGGCAAAGAGCCACACCCGCGGCATAAAGGTGTTCTCGGAGTTTGCAGAAAGGATCAGCGCCGCTCTTTCCCTCCCCCTTGAGGAGATATCCTACGTTGATTACGCAATGACGCGAACCCGCAAAATGGCAGAGCATTATAAGGCGATACTTGAGAGCCTTATAGGAGAGGCTTGTCACGGGGGCGATCCTCGCGCAAGCGCCGAGCGCGCGAGGAGGATAAGAGACGAGCGCGCCGCAATCAAGCGCGACTATAAGGGCAAGGAGCAGAAAAGCCTTCTTGCAGATCTCCCCTCTCTCAGCGCAGAGGAGCTTTACCTTATAACGATGCTCGACGACTTCTCCATCCTCACCTCTATTCTCGATTCAAAAAAATACTCCGAAATGCGCGATGCGATATCAGTTCAATTCGGTGATATAGAGCGCGTCTCATCAAGCGACAAAACGGAGACTATGATCGCATTCCAGACCGTCCGCTCATCCATCAAGGACGAGGTTACGGGATATGCGAAAAGATACTTTTCCTTCACGGAAGAGGATTGGAGGGAGCATATCTCCGACCTTGCAAGGCTTATTAAGGTCGCCTCCGTCTTCATCGAGAAATTTGACACGGTATACTTCGGAGAGAAGAAAAAGCGCGCAATGCTCGAATATTCCGACATTGAGCGCCTCACCTATGAGAGCCTTTATAACGAGGACGGCACACTCAGCGACCTTGCGCTCTCACTGAGGGAGCAGTTCTCCTCGGTCTATATCGACGAATATCAAGACGTAAACGCCCTGCAGGATATGATATTCTCCGCAGTTTCAAGAAGCAACAACCGCTTCACGGTCGGAGATATCAAGCAATCGATCTACGGCTTCAGAAGCGCGCGCCCCGACATATTCACGGATATGAAGAATTCCTATCCGAAGCTCGAAAGCTCCGACGGCTCTGACACGGCGTCGATATTTATGTCGAAGAATTTTCGTTGCGACGAGGGCATCATCAACTTCGTCAACGAGATATTCGACGAGATGTTCACCCTGACGAAGGATTCAATAGGATACGTGTCCGACGATAGGCTTGAATTCCAAAAGATATACGACGACTGTCCCACGCCGCCCGTCCGCGTGCCCGAGGTAACTCTTATCGCCGACGGTGACGCAAGAGCGCTCGCAGAGGACGATGGGATAGACAAATCCGCTGTCCTCCCCCTCTGGGTCGCACAGAAGATAAAGGAGCTTGTCGGCAACGCGAAGCTCAACTCCGGAAAGCCCGTAAGCCCGAAGGACATCGCCGTTATCCTCCGCAAGGACGGCGGAAGAAGCGCCGTTTACAAGGAGGCGATCGAATCGGTCGGAATCAGCGCGAGAGCGCCCGAGGGAAAGGACTTCTTCCTCAATTCCGAAATTCAGCTTGCGATGTGCCTTCTTAACACCATCAACAATCCCGGAAAGGATATTTACCTTGCGGGACTTATGCTTTCCCCGCTTTACGGCTTCACTCCGGACGAGCTTTACAGGGCTCGCAGGCTTGGTGGTCTGACGCTTTGGGACTCGGTTAAAAGGCTTGCCGGCGCTGAGCCGGAAAACGCGAAGCTTCCGGAATTTATAAACTCGATCGATAAATACCGCCTGATAGCGGAGGGAATGAAGGTTGACGCCCTCATACTCAGGCTATATAACGAAACGGGTCTTCTCGCGCTCGGGCTTGGCTCGGGATGCAAGGAAAACCTTATGCTCCTATATAATTACGCAAGAAGGTTTGAAGCCTCGTCTTACGAAGGACTCTATAGCTTCATTAATTATCTTAACACGGTTATCGACTCAGACGCAAAATTCTCCTCTGACAAGGAGGGTGAAGCCGAGGACGCCGTAACGATAATGACCGTCCATAAATCGAAGGGTCTTGAATTCCCGATAGTTATCCTCGCCGACGCGGCAACCTCGCTTATATCGCAAAACGAGCGCTCGGCAAGGATCGCCTACTCCGAGGAGATGGGAATGGGAATGAAAACGAGAATCAAGGACGGGCTCGCCCTTATCTCAAGCCCTATTCACAACGTCATAATCGACAAGAATATTGAAAAGAGCTTTGAAGAGGAGCTTCGAGTTTATTACGTCGCCCTTACGAGAGCGCGCGAGCAGCTCTTCGTCGCAGGAGCTGTGAGAACGAAGTCAAAAGAAGACTACGAAGCGGCAGCAGAGATAAGAAAACGCTTCAAATCACCGTACATTCTTTATCAATTGAATACTTTTGTTGACATTCTATACGCAACCGACACCTCCGCAAAAATCGAATGGATCGAATCAAAGGAAGGCATGGACGCAGACGAGGAAGTCGAAGAATTTGACACGCATCCCATCCTCGATGAAAAAATCGAGAAAAAAGCACCCGACGCAGAGCGCGACTCGTACGAGGATATTTACGACGAGCTTATCGAGCGATTCTCATTCAGCTACAAAAGCCCGCACCTCACGACCCTCCCCGAGAAAATGTCTATTTCAACCATCTATCCCACCGTCCTTGACGGTAACGACGAGGAGGAAAGGCTCTCACTCGACGCAAAGCCCCAAAGAGAGGTGAAGAGGGGAAGGCTCCCCGAATTCATAACGGGCGAGCGCTCGGACGAAAGCGCAAGGCGGGGTATCGCAACGCACAACTTCCTCCAGTTCTTTGACCTTGAAGGATTCTTCCGATCAACGGACGAGGAGGAGCTTTCGCGCCTCATAAACGAGAGATTCATTTCCGAAGAGAATGCAAAGAGAGTTAGAATGAGTGAAATAGCCCTCTTCCGCACCTCGACCCTTTATTCCGAAATGCGCAAGGCGAAGAACATCTGGCGAGAGTTCAGATTCTCCGTTCTTCTCCCCGCAACTCTCTTCACGGAAAACGAGGAAAAGAAGGTCGCCTACAAGGATCGCACAATCCTTCTTCAGGGTGTTATGGACTGCATCTACGAGGACGAGGAAGGCAATCTTCACCTCGTCGATTATAAGACCGACAGACTAACGAAGGACGAGCTTTGCGACAGATCCCTCGCCGAGGCAAAGCTTCGCGCGAAGCACTCGCTCCAGCTTAATTATTACGCCCTCGCGATCAAGTCTATTTTCGGGAAAGAGCCTGTGACGAAGCGCGTCTATTCCCTCCCCCTTGGAGACACGATTGAGGTCTGATTTTCAAAAAACACGCCCCGTATCACGATTTTCTGATACGGGGCGTAAACTTTTATTTACTATTTAATAATTGCGAATCCGATGATATCATCGATCGCGTATTCGTAATATACGATATCAAGGAAATAATCCTCGCCGTAATACTCAATGATCTCATCCTTGATTTCAAGGATGCGCTCTTCTCTTTTGCTTTCCGTAAGTCCTTCAAGCTCGCTCTTGTGGCTGTTATTTACAGCGTCGTCAAGGTATTCTGAAACAAGCTCGTCATACCTTGCCTTGACCGTCTCCTCATTTGGAACGAGATTTTCCTGCCTCATAATATAATAGAAGGCAAGCTTCTCGCGAACGTCACCCTCGGCAAGCGATTTGATATAAGGCGCAACCTCAGAGGTATCGTTAAGACCGTAATAATATACGCAGAACGCATCCACCGACCCAAACCTTGATGCGTAGAGAGTGTTGGAAAGATATATGAGATATAGCTCGCCGTATCTCTCGTTATACACCTCTTCAACCTCGGATATCGGCAATTCAATAACGGTAAGGGATGAATTAATCCTATCCCATACTGCCTCTTCAATAAGCGTCTCTCTTACGAGGGCGCTTTTTTCTTCCGCCTCCTTACGAAGCTTTGACTTATGCTTTGATATAAGCGTCTCTCCGCTATAGTCACTAAGCTCCTCGGCTTTGATTCCGAGCGTTTCGGTTATGAATTCATCGCTCTCATATTCGGGCGCGCTGTAAACGATGCTATACTTGAAATAAACCTCAAACACGGCTTCCTTGCCGCGAAGCGATCTGTCCTGATAATAAGACGGGAATTCAACCTCAACCTTGAGCGGTTCTGCCTCGCACCTGAGTGCATAGCCTATCATAAGCCTTGAATAAAGCTTCTCTCCGTCAGCCGACTTGATTTCCGGATCGGAATAGGTCGCGCCTATATCCCTGCCTTCCAGGTAGCTTGAAAATCCGCTTCCGAATTTCGCATCAAGCCCCTCCTCGCCAACGACCACGGTATGCGTCGTGCAGCTTCCGTCGGTACTTTCAAGGATAAGGTACGCCTCGTCACCTGCCATAAGCTTGCCCGATTTTACAACCTCGGACGAGCGAAGGATATGGTCCCTCGGGATAGCGCCGACGAGCCCCTCGTCAAATCCTATTATCTCAAGCGTGTCGAGCTCAGAGTCCAAGTCGTAGTTTTTATTAAGAAGAGAAAGACTGAACGAGCCGACGCCGTACGCAACCGCCTCCCCCGCAAGGGTGTTTGACGAGCCGCCAAGCTCGGTTATACTGCCGTCATCCTCCACGAGATATCCGCGGTAATAAATATATACCGTGTGACCTACGTCGACCGCAACGTCGGTAACTCCCGCAGGAGCTTGCGACGAGGATCTATTATTATAGCGAAGCCTCATTATCTCGCGCTCAACGAAATTATCCGTAAGGTCGCGCCCGGGAATACTTATCTCATATCCCTTGTAGTCCGACTCCGAGATGGTTACGTATTGCGAAAGATCATCGTTAAGATAATCAACTCCACCATCCTCGTCGAATATAAGAACGAGGGCGACCACCATAGCGCAAACTAGGATTATCGCCGTTAGCGCGATAACGATCCGCTTCATTTTCTTTTTGCTTATTTCCATTAAAATTCTCCGATAATATTAAGCCTCAAAGGAGTCGGCATAGCCGGTTGCAAGCGCGTCACAGCGCTCGTTATAATCGTGGCCGTTATGCCCCTTGACCCATATAAACGTCACCTCGTGGCTCTTTACGAGATCGTAGAGCCTTGCCCAGAGGTCGGGATTCTTCAGCTCGTCCTTTCCCCTTTTCCAGCCCTTTTCGCGCCATCCGTATACCCAGCCCTCGTTAAACGCGTCAACGAGATATTTAGAGTCGGAATAAAGAGTCACCTTGCAGCTCTCCTTAAGCGCCTCAAGCCCCGAAATAGCCGCCATAAGCTCCATTCTGTTATTCGTGGTCATCGGCTCGCCGCCGGACATCTCCTTTTCATACTTACCGTAAACAAGGATCGCGCCCCAGCCGCCCCTTCCGGGATTTCCGCGGCACGCGCCGTCGGTATATAAAGAAACCTCTTTCATATTCTTTCCTTTATATTATATTATTAGAATATACTATTATTACATTACAAAGAAATCCGGCAGAGCTTCTGTCGGATTTCTTTAAGGTTTTTATTTGCTTTCAGAAGCAGGCTCGCCCCAAGAGTAGCTTACCTTGCCGCTGATGTACTTGTAGGTTATAACGGTATAACCGGTAACGGGATCGGGATCAGCATCCTTGCCCTCTTCCTCAAACTCAAGGAAGTAATTCATGAGCTTGTCGAACTGGCAAGCTGCCTCGATATTGGTCTTACCAAGCATGGTCTCGATATCGAAGTTCTTGTAGTAGAGGATGTAATAGTAGTAGTAATCCTCAAGCTCATCCTTAAACTCCTCGTAATCATCGTCGGTGATGAGAACGTCGTAGGTGTCAGCAAGGAGGTAAACCTTAACGAGGTCTGCAATAACCTCTTCTGCATTTGCGATCATAGCCGCCTTTGCAGCGTCAAGAGTGGTTATGGTATCGTCTTCCTCATCCTTTGCAACCTGGCTGATAAGGAACTTATCAAAGTTACCGTTGAACTCGGAGTAGTAGGACTTGGAGGTCTCGGAGTTGGTCTCGTTATAGAACATATACTCGTATGCTTCGTAGTAATGCTCGTAAGCCTCGTCGATAGCATCCTGGGGAAGGAGATCCTCACCCTTGAGAGTGATGTACTTATCAAGGTAGTAGTTGATTTCCTTAGCGAGATTCATTCTGATCTCTTCGTTATAGGAATTCTGAAGCGAGCTGTAGTTAAGAACCTTGTAGTTCTTGTAGATGATATCGCGAAGCGCAACGTCACCCTCGCCCTTGATGTCAAGGAGCTTCTTGATATTCTCGGTCTTAGCGTCCTCGATATCCTGCTTATTCTTCTCTGCTCTTTCAAGGTCTGCGATAGCGCCGGTCTTCTTGCCTTCCTCTTCGCCTGCCTTACCGTTAAGAGCCTCGTTAGCCTTATCGAGAGCCGCCTTAAGCTCCTTCACCTCATCGCTCTCAGGATCCTTGCCCGCTGCGATTGCGGAGTCGTATGCGATTTCAGCCTTGTTATAAGCATCCTCTGCGTCTGCCTTTGCATCAACAGCGTTTTCATAACCGGTCTCGGCTTCCTTGATGTCGGTGTAATACTTTACGATAGCCTTAACGAGATCCTCGATGGTCTCTTCGCCGGACTTGTAGTTTTCAGCCTTCTTGTTGATCTCGTCTGCATCTTCCTGAGTTGCGTCGTCGTCAAGATCAAGGTAATCCTGGATGAATATAAGCTGATAAAGAACGTCAGCGGTAAGATCCTCGCCGTATACCTTGTCTATGAGAAGCTCGGTGGTATATTCGGGGGTCTCAACGTAGTAAACGGGGAATACGTAGTAGGTGAGCTCAACGCCGTTGATAACGTGCTCCTTACCTGCGGTATCGGTAAGCTTGGTCTCGTCCTCATCCTCGCCAACAGCCTCGTAGGTAACGTCGGTAACGCTTCCAACTGCTCTGTCGTTGATGTCTGCGCACTCGCTTGCAACCCAGTTGATCTTAAGGTTAGAATACTCAACCTCAACCTCTTTTTCGGTCTTGGTGTTGTTCTCGCCTGCAACCTCGATGGTCTTCTTAAGCTTGAGAGTACCGTCAACGTAGTTTCCGATCTCCTTGCCTGCGATGAACTCAGCGAGAGAAGCCGCAGTAGCGCCCTCTGCAGGAGCGTTTCCTACGATAACAAGCTCGTTGGTAACGGTCTCGGTCTTATTGTTTCCATCCTTGTTCTTAACGGTGTACGAAACGTAAGCCTTGTCGCCGGTCTCGGTATTGCCGTTATAGATTCTGGATGCAACGTAGTTGATCTTAATTGAAGAGTAGCTATAGGTCTTTCCATCAACGGTAAGGTCGATCTTATCGATCGAGGAAGCGATGGACTTACCGGAGAGGTAGGACTCAAGAGTAGTTGCCTTAGCATCTCCCTCGGGAGCAGCACCGATCTTTACGATGGTGTTGGTGAAGGTCTCGGACTCATCCTTAAGAGTGCCGTCCTCGTTCTTCTCCTGTCTTGAATAGCTTACGAACGCGATATCGCCCTCGTATGCCTTTCCGGAGGTTGCGCTTGCGTATACCGCTCTCTTAACGAACTCAAATGTATCGTTATTGAAGAGCGCCGCGATCTTAGCGGAAAGCTCGTTATCGCCGTAATCGTTATTCTTGCGAAGCTGAATGCTGAGAGGAGAGGAGTTCTTCATCTTATCAGCATAGAAGGTGCGGATCTCACCGTCGATAAGCGCGGTTGCGTAGTAGGTGTAGTAAACAACGTCGCGAATCTCGGGCTTGCCCTCTTTCTTCTGATCCTCAGTAGCATTGCCGATTGCCTCAGCGATTGCCGCATAAATGTTTTCAAGTACCTTTTCTTCTCTGATCTCATCGTCAAGCTTGAATTCGCCGTCCTCAATGAGAAGCGCGAGAAGCGCCGCCTCAAACGCTGCCTTATCAGCATCCGAGAAGGTTGCGTAGTCGGTCATGTCGTCATCCTTGAAGCTGTAACCGCAGCTTGCGAGGGAAAGAACGAGCATAACAACTACAAGAATTGAACTAATAATTCTTTTCATTTTCGTTTTCCTTTATGATAATTTATTTTTTATCTCTTAACACCTATATGTATATATTATACACGCGGGCGTAATATGCAAAGATAATTATAACATATAAATTCCAAAAATGCAAATACTTTTT
>JAZLEH010000209.1:0-2020 GCA_045615165.1 Eubacteriales bacterium
ATGGCGATAGACTATATAGCCGAAAAATGCGGAGTAACCATCAACAAGCTTAAATTCCGCGCACTTATCGCAGAGGCGAATATCGCGGGCAAACGCGTTTTGTTAATGAAGCCCGAAACCTTTATGAACTCCTCGGGTGAGGCTATCGGTGAGGCGTGCGCCTTCTATAAGATCCCTCCCGAAAACGTGATCGTGCTTCACGATGAGATAAGCTTTGAGCCTGGCAGATTCCGCATTCGCCGCAAGGGCTCTGCGGGCGGCCACAACGGACTTAAGAGCATAATCGCGCATCTTTCAAGCGATGAATTTCCGAGAATAAAGATCGGAGTCGGTCAGAAGCCTTCTCCCGATTACGACCTTATAAATTGGGTGCTTGGCAGATTTTCTCAGGACGATATCGCGGCGCTTTCATCACAATTCGAAAATATATATTCATCCGTCGAGCTTATGCTTACGGGCAGGATCGAAGAGGCAATGAATAAATTTTCAAAATAACGCAAAAGGATAAAATAGTGCAGAATCTTTCGCGTATTATCAGACTTGACAAGGAATACGCGGCGTCGGTAAACACCGCCGCTTTGCAATTCGCTGCGAAAAATCCCCTGCCGCTTATTATAAACGGACTCAGCGCGGGGGCTTCGGTTGCGTATCTCAGAGAGGCAATATCCGACCTTAAAGCGATATCACACGCCCCCGCCCTCATAATCGTTGCGGGGGAGGCGGAGCGACAGAGGCTTGCCTCCGAGCTTTCCTCCGAGGGGCTTCGGGTGATCGAATATAAATCGCGTGACCTCGTATTCCATAATATTTCAGCCTCCCACGACTTGGATCGCGAGAGGCTTTCGGTGCTTTCATCGATAATGCATAACGACTGTGACGCGGTCGTTACCACTCCGTCGGCGGCGCTCTCGCGCACGATACCCGAGTCACTCCTTATGGAGCTTACGCTTTCTGTGGAGACGGGAGGCACCGTTTCGCCCGAGGAGCTTTCCGAAAGGCTCGTGACGCTCGGGTTTATGCACGTTGACCTCGTTGAGAGCGCGGGACAATTTTCAAGGCGCGGTGGAATTATCGACGTGTGGGCTGAGGCAGACGACGAGCCGGTGCGAATCGAATTCTTCGGCGACGAGATAGATAGAATAGTTTCCTTTGATCCGATAACTCAGCGCTCCTCCGATAAGCAACGCTCGCTTTCGCTTATTCCTGCGAGCGAGGTGCTTATAAGCAGTGACGCGCGCGAGCGCATCCTTAAGACGATCGAAAGGCTTATCTCGGGCGCATCGTCGGATGAGATAAAGACTAAGCTTGCGATAGAAAAGAGCGCGGCAGAGGCAGGTCTTGCCCTCAACTTCCGCGATAAATATTTCGGACTTGCGTATGAGGAGATGGCGAGCCTTCTCTCATACCTTTCGACCTACAAGCGCACAGCGGTATTCGTTATCGACACCAACGGCGCGCAGGAGGAATTAAAAGGCAAGCTTTCCTTGCTCGATTCTCAGGTCAAGTCAATGCTTGAGATGGGTGTTGTTACAGATAAAGCGGCGGTATATACCGAGAAGGAGTCGGCATACGCGGCGTTCCTTGATCGAAATGTCGTTATCCACGTCAATTCATTCTCCTCTGGTCTCGGTAACCTCAGAACCTCGGGACTTTTCGGCATAAGGTGCAGGCGCACCGTGGCTTACGGTGATAACGCGAGAATGCTCAAGGAGGATCTTGAGACCTTCCGCAAGGGACTTTATAAGGTTCTTATCCTCTCGGAAAACAAGGCGGGTGCAGAATCGCTCGTCAGTGCACTTTCCGAGGAATCGCTTGCCGTAAGAGCGGTGTATAACGACGATAATTTTGATATCTCCTCTCTTGAGGCGGGGCAGATCGCAGTCGGTGTCGGAAATATATTCGAGGGATACGATCTTATAACTCCGAGGGTTGCCGTTTTGTCAATGGCCAGAGACCTTGGTAAGCGCGTTATGGCGAATAAGCGCCGTCAGCGCATACTTAAAAAGGTTGGCGGAGCGGG
>JAZLEH010000210.1:0-6763 GCA_045615165.1 Eubacteriales bacterium
ATATCTTCACGATATCGGAAACCTTGTTAACAGAATAGAGCATTCGCAAAGCGGAGCCGTTATGGCCTTCCGAATCCTTGACAATATGGGAATGGACGCTGAGGATATAGCAACCGTCGTTACCGCGATCGGAAATCACGACGAGGGAACGGGCGTTCCCGTTAATGCGGTTGCCGCCGCGCTCATCCTTGCGGACAAATCCGATGTTCGCCGCTCACGAGTGCGTAATCAGGACTTCGCAACATTTGACATCCACGACAGAGTTAACTACTCTGTTGAATCCTCCGAGCTTATCATAAACGGCAAGGACGTTACTCTTGAATTAACTATCGACACGGGCATAAGCTCCCTTATGGATTATTTCGAGATATTCCTTGCGCGAATGATGCTTTGCCGTAAGGCGGCGGACAAGCTCGGTATGACCTTCAGACTTGTAATCAACGGGCAGCAGTTTATTTAATTTATCAGTCAAAAATTCGGAAGCTCTGCCCGAATATTATAGAACAGGAGATATATATGCATCAGGATCTGACAGAACTCAGAAACAAAAGCGCCTTCATATGCGATATGGACGGCGTTATCTACCACGGAAACAGAATTATTCCCCACGTTGAGGATTTCGTAAAATGGCTTCGTGAAAACGATAAGAAATTCCTCTTCCTTACCAATTCATCCGAGCGCTCGCCGAGAGAGCTTGCGCAGAAGCTTGGACGAATGGGACTTGAGGTGGACGAAAGCCACTTCTACACGAGCGCGCTTGCGACCGCATCCTTCCTTGCGAGCCAGTGCAAGGGCGGCTCGGTTTACGTAATCGGCGAACCCGGACTTACCTTCGCTCTTTACGAGGCGGGCTTCAGCATGAATGATGTTAACCCCGACTACGTAGTTTTCGGCGAGACCCGCTCGCTTAACTATGAAAAGATCGAAAAGGCGGTGCGCCTCGTTATGAACGGCGCAAAGCTTATCGGCACAAACAGCGACCTCACCGCTCCGGCAGAAAACGGAATCATTCCCGCTTGCCGCGCGCTCGTCGCTCCGATTGAAATGACGACGGGCAAAAACGCCTACTTCGTTGGAAAGCCCAACCCCCTTATGATGCGCCACGCGCTCAAGCAGCTCGGTTGCCACAGAATTGAGGCGGCTATAATCGGTGACAGAATGGACACCGATATCGTTGCGGGAATTGAGAGTGAGCTTGACACCGTTCTCGTTCTTTCCGGCGTTTCAACCATTGATACGGTAAGCAAATTCCCCTACAGACCTAAGTACATTCTTCGTGACGTTGGCGAGATCGCCGGCGTCTACGATAAATAATGAAAGGCGGATTAGACAATGGATATATTCAACGTTCTTAATTTGCTTTGCGGTCTTGCGCTCTTCCTTTACGGTATGGACGTTATGGGCGACGCGCTTAAAAAGAGCGCGGGAAATCAGCTCAAGATCATACTCGGAAAGATGACCTCAAGCCCCCTTCGCGGATTTATCCTCGGACTTGGCGTAACGGCGGTTATTCAGTCCTCCTCCGCAACCACGGTTATGGTCGTCGGCTTCGTTAACTCCGGAACGATGACTCTTCTTCAGTCGGTTGGCGTTATCATGGGCGCGAACGTCGGTACTGCGGTTACTGCGTGGCTCACTGCGCTTTCAAGCCTTAACTCAGACGCCTCGCTCGGTTGGTTGAAATGGCTTAAGCCCGACTCCTGGATGCCCATCCTTGCGGTAATCGGTATCTGCCTTCTTATGTTTGCAAAGCGTAACAAGAAGAAGGGCGTCGGACACATCCTTCTCGGATTTGCCGTTCTTATGGTTGGTATGAACCTTATGTCGGATGCAGTTTCCCCTTAAGCAGAGCGAATCCTTCAAATCCATCCTCACGATGTTTGAGAATCCCTTGCTCGGTCTTCTTGCAGGTCTCGTTCTTACAGTTGCGGTTCAGTCCTCCTCGGCGTCCGTCGGTATTCTTCAGTCGCTTACGGTTACCGGAGCTATCACCTACGGCGCGGCTATTCCGATCGTCATGGGTCAGAACATCGGTACTTGCGTAACCGCACTTATTTCATCATTCGGAGCGAACAAGAACGGTAAGCGTGCCGCTATGGTTCACCTTTATTTCAACGTGATCGGTGTTATCATTTGGCTTTCGCTTTACTATATAATAAACTCTATTTTCAGCATCATTCCCGACGCCTCTGTAATCGATGCTTGGGGCGTTGCGGGCGTTCATACGATATTCAAGATACTCTCGGTAGCTGCGATCTCGCCCTTCTATAAGCAGCTTGAAAAGCTTGCAAGGCTTACGATTCGCGATAAGAAGGACGATAACGAAACCTCAAGCAAGCTTGACGAGCGTCTCTTCGCTACTCCCGCCATTGCAGTTGGCCAGGCTGAAAAGGTTACTTTTGAAATGGCTGAGATCTCGGTTCTTGCATTGCAGAAATCTCTTGTCGTGTTTGATAATTACGATATCAAGCTTGCCGATGAGGTAAGAGACCTTGAGGACAAGGCGGATAAATACGAGGATATGCTTGGAAGCTATCTCGTTAAGCTTTCGAGCCACGACCTTGACGATGCGGATGCATTGCAGGTAACTAAGCTTCTTCACATAATCGGCGACCTTGAGCGCATATCCGACCACTCGGTTAACATCATCGAGTCGGCAGAGGAAATGAAGGATAAGAAGCTCGCATTCTCCGCTCAGGCGCAGGCAGAAATGCAGGTTATGAGAACTATCATAAAGGATATACTCGACGTAACTCTCGAGGCGCTCGTAAAGGACGACTTCTCTCTCGCGGCAGAGATCGAGCCTATGGAAGAGGTCGTTGACGATATCCGCGACAAGATCAAGCTTAATCACATTATAAGACTCCAGAAGAGCGAATGTACGATCGAGCACGGCTTCGTCCTCTCTGACCTTCTCGCAAACTTCGAGAGAGTTTCCGACCACTGCGCGAACATTGCAGATTGTATCATTGAGGCCGATATGACCGGTGATATGAATATGCATAAGTATTCCGAAGAGGCTACCGAGAGCGTTGAGTTCAAGCAGAAGTTTGTATATTATCAGCAAAAATATAAGATGTAAGCGGGCTAACGCCTTCGGCATGATCGAAAACAAAACAGTGAGGTATGGATTTGTTCCGTACCTCACTTTTACTTTAACTGTATTTAATTTATTTTCGCGTCGTAGGTAAGCCTTCCTACGGCTTTTCTTTCGCCGGAGAGGATATCGACCGCGGCGAGGGTTGCATCCTTCGCGAGTCCACCGATGATGATCCTCGGAATATGGGGGAGGTTATCAAGCACGCAGGGGTTGCCGAAGTGGATGAGGGTTGAGACCTTGCCGTTGCTCTGCGCCGCGTTTATGAGCGTTTCGACTCTTCTCGTGATATGCTCGCGTCCGGTATATGCTATCGGCTCGGCGAAGGTGATGAAGATGAGGTCATCGTAATCCACTGAGTCGGAAAGGATCCTGCAGTTCTGGGGGCTGGAGGGGAACTGATGATACGCGATGACGGTTGAATTAGGGAAGCTTTCCTCGATTTTTTTCGTAAGCTCGCTGGGGAAGAGCCAGGCGCTTGAGAAGGTGTCGACCTCGACTCTGCCTTCTGAGCCGATATTGCTTTCGTTGCGAACCATGAGAGCGAAGAGGTGCTTTCCCTCCTTTGAGATCGAGGGGGGGACGCCCTCGTCGACCCTTTCGTATATCGCGTCGGCGTTAATGCTCTTGCAGATAGCTATATCCTCCTCGGTAAGCTCGGTATATTTCGGAAGCTTAAGGGTTTTCGCTTGCGCCCGAAGCACGTGGCGGACGGCATCGTTAAGTCTTTCTTCGCTATATATGCCGTTCTTATAGCAGGTGATGAGCGCTTCGTGGTTGAACCTCGGCTCGGGAGTGTAGGTGAGGGCGAGGTCGTTGCCCGCCGCTATAGCGAGGCCCTTTGACTCCTCCTTGCCGAATTTGCCGATGATTCCCATCATTCCAAGCGCGTCGGTGATGAAGAAGCCGTCAAAGCCGTCGTTTCTTATAATGTCGATAACGCTTTTTGAGAGGCTGGCGGGGTGAGCATCGTCGATGTTGACGAAGCGGTGGTGACCCGCCATGATTCCGTCGAGGAGATCCTCCTTTATGAGCATACGGTAGGCGTAAAGTCCGGTTTCATAAAGCTCGTCTGCGGTCTCTTCGGAATAGCCCTCTGCCATATGCGTGTCAACCTTTTTGGGGTTATTTCCGCTGGGATAATGCTTTGCAACGGTGAGAATGCCTCCGTCGTGGAATCCGCGCGCTTCTGCGGCGGCTAGGCGAGCGATCTCTTCCTTGCTTGAACCGTAGGAGCGGGGAGAGCCGTCGTTTCTTAAATCAAGCACGGGGTCGCAAACGACATTATAGCCCATTTTCCTTGCGGTTATTGCGGTCGCCTTGCCGAAGGCGTACGCGTGCGCTTCGCTTCCGGTGCATCCAAGGGCGTTATGCCTTCCTATTTTGTATTCGCCGATGCCCGACTCGGCGTCGGTTATTATAAGTATGGGATAGTCGGCGATCTCCTTAACCTTTGCTATAAGCTCGTCGCCGCCCTTGACGCCGATCTGTATCCAGACTGCGCCGAGGGAGCGGTTTCTGATAAGGTCGAATACGTACTCAAGCTCCTCGGGATCGTAATGCCTTGCGATATAAGCCGCGTCAAGCATACCTATCTTCTGCTCGAGGGTGAGTTCCTCAATTTTTAACGCCTTGATTTCCTTCATAACCGTTCTCCTTTATATCAAAGACCGAATAGCTCTTTTATAAATTCTGCGCTCGGCTGCTTACCGTATTCGCAAAGCATAAACGATTCTGCATATCTTATTTTGCTTCCGCGCTCCTTGCCATAAAGCTCGACGAGTCTTTCACGGTATTTTGCGGCGGGCTTTGCAAATCTCGGCGCATAGCCGCGCGTCGCGGAGAGAATATCCTCGTCGGTGGTGGAGTCGTCTATCTCCATTCCGAGAAGCCATTTATATCTCTCCTCCTTACCCTCGGGTGCGGTCTCGCATCTGGTGTAGGGAAGCCACTCGTAGACCTGCGAAGCGTTGAGGTCGACTATATGGAATTTATCGTTTATAACGTCGCTGATATCATTCATAAAGGTGGGAATGAACGGGGGTGTCTTAAACGCATCCTCGTTATAAACGATCACCGGCATGGTTCTCATAGCGGGGGTATCGGGGCAGGTGTGAGGAACGGTGAGAATATACGACGCGTCCTGCACGAGCTGAGCGGACGCTCTGTGGTCTGCGTGATAATCGTTCGGTCGGTGCGCGATTATAAGATCGGGGGAATACTCGCGGATATAGCGGATGAGCCTCATTCTCGTTTCAAGGTCTGCTATAAGCTCGCAGTCGTTGATATCCCAGACGTCGTATGTTATGCCGAGATATTTTGCAACCGCCGCCGATTCTCTTGCGCGAGTTGCGGTGGTTTCCTCGGGTGAGAGAAGGTGATGGCCTCCGCATCCGTTGCACATACTTAAAAACCTTACCTCGTGACCTGCCTTGACCCATTTCGCGGCGCTTCCGCCAACGCGGAATTCGTTATCGTCCTGATGCGCTCCTATTGCAAGAATTTTCATGCTTCTCTCCTTTGTTTTTAAAAGATATTGACTTTTCTTGATTATATTGTAAAATATTAATATAAGAATTTCAACACCTATATTGATATTTATTTTAACTATATTGATATTCGGAGTATTTTATGGCAGATTATTACGAGCATCATCTATCAATAAAACAGAACAGCCTTCTTCCGTTCAAGCTGAGCGAGGGGGATAAAAACAGTCTCGGATACTCGAATTGGCACGCGAACCCCGAGATGATCTTCGTCGTTGGCGGAAGGGGAACTATCCGTAACGGTAAGGATATCGTTTCGGTTGCGAGCGGAGATATTGCAATCTTCAGCGGGGGAGCGGTGCATTGCATAAGCGCGGACGGGGAGATCGAATATTATTTCCTGATAATCGACGAGGATTTCTGTAACCGGAACGGCGTTGACCTCTCGCTTTACGAGTTTGATCTTAAATTCAGAAGTGAGAAAATATTCTCACTCGTTGAAAGCTTAAAACGCGGGCTTATAAGCTATAGCGAATCTCATAGCGGAATAGTTGCCGCAGAGCTTCGGCGGGATATTTTGTCGATACTTATCGAGGCTTGCTCTTCGGCAAGGATCGCGGACAAGGGCAGGATCGACGAGGACAGATCCGAAAAACGAGTTAAAGAGGTGATCGCCTTCGTTAAGGATAATCTTTCGGAAGCGATAACGCTTGACGATCTTTCAAAGCTTTGCGGAGTGACGAAATTCCACCTCGCGAGAGAGTTTAAAAGATACACGGGGCAGACCGTGTTTACTTATCTCAACTTTTTAAGGTGCAAAAGAGCAAAGATCCTTATAAGCGAGGGCAAGCGGGTTGCCGAGGCGGCTTATGAATGCGGATTTGAATCGCTCTCGTATTTTTCAAGGACTTATAAAAGGCTTATGGGTGAAGCTCCGTCTTCATCAAGAAAATAATTAAAGCTTAGGGCGCTTGCAGATTGCAAACGCCCGTTTTTTATTTACTGTTTTTCAAAAGCCTGAGCACCGAGAGCTTGTAATTAGATCTCGGATCTCTGAACTGAAGGGCGTAAGCCTTCTCGTAATAATCGTATGCGAGATTTTTATCGCACTTTACTCCTGCGCCGAATTCATACATGCATCCGAGCGTGTAGATAGCTTTGGGATTGAGAAGATCCTTTG
>JAZLEH010000211.1:0-2956 GCA_045615165.1 Eubacteriales bacterium
GTAAGCCCAAGTTTGCTTACGCTTCGGGCGAGCTTGATCACGATATGTTCGACGAGATCTTCGCTTACTGCGAGGAGAGAGTAATGGAAGCTCTTGACACCGACGACAAGACCGTTCGCGATGCTAAGATGCAGCCCATTATGGACGATATCGTTGCAACCTTCGAGGAGAAGTACCCCGACATCAAGGTTGTTCTTGCAGAGCTTATCTACAAGATCCAGAAGAAGATCGTCCGTCGTTGGCTCCTTGTTGACAAGAAGAGAGTAGACGGCAGAAGAATGGATGAGATCCGTCCCCTCGCTGCTGAGGTTGGTCTTATTCCCAGAGTTCACGGTTCGGGTCTCTTCACCCGTGGACAGACTCAGGTTCTTACCATCGCAACCCTTGGTACTCTTTCCGACGCTCAGAAGCTTGAGGGTCTTGACGAAGAGGACACCAAGAGATATATGCACCACTACAATATGCCCGGTTACTCCACCGGTGAGGCTAAGGCACAGAGAAGCCCCGGCCGCCGCGAGATCGGTCACGGTGCACTTGCAGAGCGTTCGCTCGTTCCCGTTCTTCCCTCCGAGGAAGAGTTCCCCTATGCAATCCGTCTCGTTTCCGAGGTTGTAAGCTCTAACGGCTCTACCTCTCAGGGATCTGTTTGCGGTTCTACCCTCGCTCTTATGGACGCGGGTGTTCCGATCAAAGCTCCCGTTGCAGGTATCTCCTGCGGTCTTATCACCGCTGAGGACGGCTCTTGGGACACTATGATCGACATTCAGGGTCTTGAGGACTTCTATGGCGATATGGACTTCAAGGTTGCAGGTACTCACAAGGGTATCACCTCTATTCAGATGGACCTTAAGATCGACGGTCTTACTCCCGAGATCATTAAGCAGGCACTCGAAACCACTCACCAGGGCCGTGACGAGATCATCGACAAGATCCTCCTCGCCGCTATCAAAGAGCCCAGAGCAGAGGTTTCCGCTTACGCTCCCAAGATGATCACCATGACCATCAACCCCGACAAGATCCGTGAGGTTATCGGTTCGGGCGGAAAGGTTATTCAGAAGATCGTTGCCGACACCGGCGCTAAGATCGATATCAACGACGACGGAACGGTATTCATCGCCGCAGTTGACAAGGCAAGCGCAGATATGGCAAAGGCAATCATCGATGCTATCGTATTCGAGCCCGTAGTAGGTGAGACCTACACCGGCACAGTTACCAGAATCATCCCCATCGGCGCGTTCGTTGAGTACGCTCCCGGCAAGGAGGGCATGGTACACATCTCCAAGCTCCAGCAGCAGAGAACCGAAAAGGTTGAAGACGTAGTAGCAGTTGGTGACACCGTTAAGGTTAAGTATCTTGGCACGGATGAGAAGGGTCGCCAGAACCTTTCCATGCGTGACGCTGACTAAAATTTTCGGTATAAATCGTCCGTTTCCTCGCTCGTCGTAGGTTTCTACGCCGTCGCTCGTCAGCCGGCGATTTCTCCTCGAAAATTTGAACCTAGGATTTCTTGATATAGAGCGCCGTTTTCTTGCTCGTCGTAGGTTTCTACGCCGTCGCTTGTCAGCCGGCGATTTCTCCTCGAAAATTTCTTTGCTTGAATTAATTTAAATGCATTAAGCCCTCTTGGTAACGAGAGGGCTTTTCTTTTTTCGCGGACAGTCGGGGACGCCTGTCCCTACAAATTGCATAACAATGCGGAATGAAATAAAGCATATCAATATATCAAGCATTCCGCGAGGAACGATGTATCACATCCCACCGTAGGGACAGGCGTCCCCGACTGTCCGTAGATCCATAAAACATCAAAAACAGAGCCTTCTCGGTAACGGGAAGGCTTTTTTATACGTCGCAGATGTTTATTATTTTCTTTTTCTTTCTTTTCGCATATTGGAGAGAGTTATATGCGCCGCCGAAATTGTGATTTACATATGCTATGACCGTGTCGGAATTGGATATCATCCACTCGTTGCGCTTTTTGATCGCAAATTTTGGCGGTGTGTTTTCTATCGGCGGATATATCGTGCCGTCATATCGGGCGGGGGATTTCGTTTCGTTGATATACGGTGCAACGTATATTAGCTCCATTTTGAATCCTTCGTCTTTTAATTCCTTGCACGCGCGCGCACTAATTTCGTCAAAATCGCCATACCCGCCAAGATAACAGGTGACGGTTGAGCTTTTTGATATATTGCTTCGTATCGCTTCTTTTACGATTCCTTTCACCCTTTCGTGAAAAGATATCGAGGCGTGACCCGTAAATGTGATAACCATAATTTACCTCAATATAATCGTGGAAAACCACGATGTAGTGATTTTATTATACTATCTAAGGAAAAGTTTGTCAATATCGTGGAATTCCACGAGATAATAATTTCGTATTTTCCTATAATAATTGTGGAACTCCACAAAAAGGCGGGTACGAATATGAAATTAAATGATGCAATCGTTAAGCGAATAGAAGAAATTTGCGAGGAGCGAAATAGCAACGTTTGCGATATCGCATTAAGCGGTGGAATGTCGCCGTCGGCAATTTACGATCTTATAAAGGGCAGGACTAAATGCTCGAAGATAATTACGGTAAAGCGCTTCTGTGAGGGTGCGGGCATAACCTTGTCAGAGTTCTTTAACAGGGATTATTTCAACTCATATGAAGAGGACTAAACAAAACACTGCGCAAATGCTTCGCTTATAATTTATGATTTTTAAAAGCCCTCTCGGTGACGAGAGGGCTTTTCTTTTTTTGCGGACAGTCGAGGACGCCTGTCCCTACAAATTGCATAACAATTCGACACGAAGCAAAGCATACCAATATACCAAACGATCCGCGAGGAACGATGTATCGCGTACCCCTGTAGGGACGCGCGGACAGTCGAGGACGCCTGTCCCTACAAATTGCATAACAATTCGGCGCGAAATATTGCATACCAATATAACGAACGATCCGCGAGGAACGATG
>JAZLEH010000212.1:0-1884 GCA_045615165.1 Eubacteriales bacterium
CCGAGGAAGGACGGTACCGCGCCGCACTTGACTATATAGTCGTGGATCTTCTTATCGATTTCTTTGGTACTGATTCCCGGTCTTATCATATCGCGGGCAACTAAAAGCGCCTCTGCGGTAATACGACCGGCTTTTTTCATAAGTGCAAGCTGCTCGGAGTTTTTTATGATTATCATATTATTCTCCGATAGCTTCTAGGGTACGCGCTGACGTCTCCTCAAGGCTTTCGCTGCCTTGTACTATTCTCAAGGTTCCCTTCTTTTCGTAGAAGGCCTTAAGAAGCTCGGTAGTTTCGTGGTATACCTTAAGACGAGCAAGTACTACCTCGGGAGCGTCGTCCGCTCTCGTTGTAAGGGTGGTCTTGCAGTTGTCGCAGGTAACGCCGTCCTTTGAGGGATTGTCGTTTACGTTGTACGACGAGCCGCAGCCGGGACAAACTCTTCTTCCGCTCATTCTCTTTACGATATCCTCATCGGGTACCTCGATAGAGACTACGCGGTCGATTTCAATGCCCATTCTGTCAAGCTCTTCTGCCTGCGGTACTGTACGGGGAAATCCGTCCAGAATAAATCCGTTTGCACAGTCCGATTTTGCAAGGCGCTCCTTGATTATGCCGTTTACTATAGCATCGTCAACAAGCTTGCCCTGATCAATAAGTTTTTTTGCCTGCTTTCCCATTTCTGTGCCGTTCTTGACAGCCTCGCGGATGATGACTCCCGTTGAGATGGTAGGAATACCTAGTCTCTTGGAAGTCTTTTCCGCTTGAGTGCCTTTTCCGGCGCCGGGAGCACCAAGAAAAATTATTTTCATTTAGTGTTACCTCGAGGGAACTCCTATTTTAGTTAAGGAAGCCCTTGTAGTTACGCATAGTAAGCTGTGCCTCAAGCTCTCTGAAGGTCTCGATTGCAACGCCAACTACGATAAGGATAGTGGTACCACCGAAGGAGAATGCGCTGGTGAGGTTAGATGCCGCGTATGCTGCCAGCTGGGGAGCAAGGGACTCGTAGCCGCTACCAATGTATGCGCCTTCACAGATCCACTGGAAGAGGTGCTGGAACACGTGAGGTCCAAGCACGGTGGGAAGAATTGCGATAAAGCTGAGGAAGAGCGCACCCGCAAGAGTGATCTTGTTGAGGATCTTTCTGATATGATCCGCAGTGGGTCTGCCCTGTCTGATACCGGGGATTGCACCACCGTTCTTCTTAAGGTTGTTTGCTACCTCGATAGGATCGAAGGTGATCTGAGTATAGAAGTATGCAAAGCCGATGATAAGAACGAAGAGCATGATGGGATATACGATACCGTTAGTACCGATAATCTCAGCAAACTTCTTCCAGCCATCGCCAAGACCATCCTCAAGAGAGCTATCAACGATCTGAAGAATGGTAGGAACGAAGGAAACGATAGAAGAAGCAAAGATGATGGGCATAACGCCGGTCATGTTAAGCTTGATAGGAAGATTGGTGCTCTGTCCACCGTACATCCTACGGCCAACAACCTTCTTTGCGTACTGCACGGGAATTCTTCTCTCAGAACCGGTTACGAAGATTACGAACGCGATAAGAGCGATAAGGAATGCAACGAGAAGTACTGCAAATACAGTTGTAATAAGAGCATACATCCAAGTATTAACAGGATAGCTGTAAGTATCGATTACGAAGCTTACAAGGTTGATAACGAAGGAAGCGTTTACACCACAGTAAACGGGAAAAGTGGAATAATTATATTTGAAAACGGCAGAGTAAAACCTTTAGATAAATCCGTGAAGTTAGATACCGTTGATTTACTGTGGAATTGGGCTTACCTCAACAGCCAGGAAAAGCAAAAAGAATATATGACATCAAACGGAATAGTCTGTTATTCACATAATATATTCAGCGTTCA
>JAZLEH010000213.1:0-8351 GCA_045615165.1 Eubacteriales bacterium
CTTCTATACCGCGATCAAAGGAACGAGCATAAAGAAGCTTCCTGACAATGATTTCTACTATATCAAGTAAACTCATTTTAATCCTTAAGGCGATAATTCCGATCCTTCTTCTCTTTGGAGCATGGCAGCTCGTTGCTATTATCATAAGTGATGAATTCTTCGTTCCTACTATTCCAACGACTCTCGGCGTCTTAAAGGATCTTCTGAAGCAAGGCGAATTTTATCTCAACGTTTTCTATAGCTTGATGCGCGTTGTTGCCGGACTTTTGATTGGTTCGTCTATTGGATTCGCGCTTGCTATCCTCTCGTATAAAATTAAATATGCCGAAAAGATACTTACTCCGTTTTTCTCCGTTGTTAAGGCAACTCCGATCGCCTCAATAATTCTCGTTTTTTACGTTCAGTTCACAAACAACGTATTCTCTATTATAATTGCTTGCCTCATGGCAACTCCGATTATATGGCAAAACGTTCTTGATGCGTTTAAATCGATCCCTGCGGAGCTTTCTGAGCTTTGCGATGCGTATGAGTTCCCTGCTTTAAAAAGATTCAGAATACTGACTCTTCCCGCTCTTCTCAGATATTTTATACCGGCTTTTATCACTTGCTCAGGGCTTTGCTGGAAGGCGTCCGTCTCGGCTGAAATTATCGTATATAATATAAAATCGATAGGAAAATATATTAACGACGCCGGCTGGTCGGATACCCCTACCGTGTTTGCCTGTACGCTTGTTATGATCATTCTGAGCATTTTGCTTGAGAAGATTATAAAGCTTTTGCTTGGGAGGTGTGAAAAATGGCTTTAAAAATTAAAAACCTCCATAAAAGCTTTGGTGAAAAGAAAATATTTGAAGATTTTTCATATTCATTTACCGATAATGGGTTATATGCCCTTCTCGGGAATAGTGGAATCGGAAAAACGACTCTTCTTCGTATTATCGCAGGACTTGATAAGAAATATCGAGGAGAGATAATCGGTGGGGGCGTTAAAAACGTTTCATTCGTTTTTCAGGAATACCGTCTTTTTCCGCGGTTATCTGCTATTGAAAACGCGGTTATTCCTAACGGAGATATGTCAGACGAGCTTCTCGTGAGCAAGGCTTCCGCGCTTCTTACGAGACTTGGATTTACATCAGATGAGCTTTCGCTTCTTCCTGATGAGCTTTCCGGAGGAATGAAGCAACGCGTAGCGATTGTCAGAGCCTTGTTGCGTGATACCCCGATACTTCTTCTTGATGAGCCGTCAAAGGAGCTTGATTTACGTCTCAAGGAAACGCTATATAACGTAGTAAAGGAAGAATCTGATAAAAGGCTTGTGATTATAGTTACGCATGACGTTTCCGATCTTGAAAATCTCTCGGCTACGCGGATCACACTTTAATAACATTGGAAGGATTGTTGCAATCCTTCCTTTTTATTATATTAAAATATATGATATATTTTAAAAAGCTATTGACTTATTTACGATTTGGTGGTATATTATATTTGGTGAAAAATGGGCTAGAAGCAGAAATGCTGTCATTTTTGCCAAAATAAGTTATTTTAATGGAAGGAGAGATTTGCTAAAAATAGCAAATCGGGAATTCGGTTTGAACAAATACAAGAAAACTCAAGTCTGTGGACTCCCCACCGTTGAAGAGCTTCGCGCCTCTCTCGCAGGCGAGAATATTGCCGCAAGAGATCGTCTTGCCGCACTCTACGACGCTCAAACGTTCGTTGAGATCAGCGCTTACGCAAAGCGTAGCTTTTCCGACTTTTTGTCCACAGAGGCATCAAACGAATTTGAAGGCGTTATCTGCGGATACGGCGCGATTGACGGTAAGCTCGTCTTTGCGTTCGCAGAGGATTCTTCAAGAATGGGTGGCGTAATCGACGAGCGCCACGCAAAGAAAATTGCCGACCTCTACAAGCTTGCGACTGAAAACGGCGCGCCTGTAATCGGTATTTTCGACTCTAAGGGTACTGACATCTTTGAAGGTACTGCAGGACTTGCTGCTTACGGTAAGATCATGGCTTGCGTATCAAAGGCGTCGGGCGTTGTTCCCCAGATCGCATTCGTTGCAGGAAAGTGCATCGGAACTGCGGCGGCGATCGCATCTATGTTTGATTTCGTTGTTAAGAGCGATGATGCGGAATATTACGTATCTTCTCCGTCTCTTACAAAGGCAAACGGCGCGCAGGACGCGACTCTCGCATTCAGCGGAGCTGAGGATCTTTGCGCAAATTACATCAGAACTCTCGTTTCATTCCTTCCCGACAATGCGTCGGCAGGCATCTCCGTAAGCGAATGTTCGGATAATCTTAACAAGAAGCTTGGCGAGCTTGATTTCTCGGGCGAGGCTCTCTCTGCAATTTCCGTTATCGCTGATAACAGCGTGTTCTACGAGGTTGCGCACGACTTCGAGCCCGCAGTATCTACCGTATTTGCTACCGTTGCGGGCGTTAAGTGCGGTATCGTTTCCAACTCCTTCTCTGTAAACGACGGTAAGATCTCATCTTCCGTTGCAAGAAAGATTGCTAAATTCGTTAATTTCTGCGACGCTTTCAATCTTCCTGTAGTTACCCTCGTTGATTCACTCGGTCTTGATATTGACGCCGCAAACGAAAAGGATTACTTTGCACCTGAGCTTGCAAAGCTTGCATTTGCATACTCTACCGCGTCAGTTCCCAAGATCACCGTTATTCTTGGCCACGCAATCGGCGCTTCCTTCGTTCTTCTCGGATCTAAGGCTCTCGGCGCAGATCTCGTTTATGCAACCGCTAACGCTGAAATCGGTGCGCTCAATGCAGAAAGTGGCGTAGCGTTCGCTTGGGATAAGTACATCACTCTTGAAAAGTCTCGCGAGGAGCTTGTAAACGAGTGGAAGGCATCCGTTTCTTCCCCCGTTGTTGCAGCTGCAAGCGGTGAAATTGATGATATCATCAGCGTTAACGAGCTTAGAGCAAGAATTTGCTCTGCGCTTCTCATGCTTTCTTCCAAGGGAGCATCCTCTGATTTTCGTCGTAAGATATTCCCCCTTTAATACGGAGGATTAGCTTATGTTAAGTGTTAACGTTAACGAAACGCTTCCCTTTGGCGAAGCGCTCAGCTACGGCGGACAGATGTTCCTTATCGGAATGGCTACTGTTTTTGCCGTTCTTGGTGTAATCTTCCTTTGTCTCGTTCTCTTCAAGCTTGTTTTCACAAATCTTGAAGCTAAGGGCGCAAAGGCTGAGAAAAAGGTTGAAGCTCCCGTTGCTCCCGCTCCTGCTCCCGTTTCAAACGATGCAGAGATCGTCGCAGTTATCGCGGCGGCTATTGCAATGGCGGAATCTGAGTCGGGTAACGATACAAAATTCAGAGTAGTATCTTTCAGAAGAAAATAAGAAAACAGAAAGGGTTAAAAAAATGAAAAAATATAATATTACCGTAAACGGTACGACTTACGAAGTATTCGTTGAAGAGGCTGGCTCGGTTGCATCCGCTCCCGTTGCTCCAGTAGCTCCCGTTGCTGCACCTGCTGCAGCTCCCGCTCCCAAGGCTGCTCCTGCTGCAGCTCCCGCAGGCGCTCAGGGCGCAAACAAGGTTATCGCTCCCATGCCCGGAACTATTCTTGACGTTAAGGTGTCTGCAGGTCAGCCCGTTAAGAAGGGCGACGTTATCTGCGTTCTTGAGGCAATGAAGATGGAAAACGATATCCCCGCTCCCTGCGACGGCGTTATTGCTTCCGTAAACGTTCAGAAGGGCGCTTCTGTAAACGCAAACGATGTAATTGCATCCATTAACTAATTTATTTTACGGCAGAGGTAATATAAATGGGTGCTATCAAAGACTTTTTATCTACGACGGGCGTTGCAGCGCTCTTCAGTGATAGTGGTTGGTGGCAGTATCTTGTAATGTACGTTATCATCGGTTCTCTCTTCTATCTTGCAATAGTTAAGAAGTTTGAGCCCCTGCTTCTTCTCCCTATCGCTTTCGGTATGCTTCTTGCAAACCTTCCCGCCGCAGAGCTTATTCACATTGACTTCTTCTTTGATGATCATTATCTTACGGTAGTCAATGATCAGGTTGTCGGAACACTCGGACCTAAGTTCAACGAATTCCTTGCGCTTATTCCTGATTCATTACATAGCGTAACCGAAGAAGGACTTCTTGCTTTTAATTTAAGTGATGAAGCACTTTCCAACGTTGGCTTGACTTACGAAGAGTTTGAACTTGCTTTCGAAAACATTCTCGGTGAGAACGCTTATCTCGACGGAAGCGTTATTCACATCAAGATGTCCACGATGATCAGAGAGGTTATCAACTACGGTGGTCTTATCGACTTCCTTTACCTTGGCGTTAAGCTTGGTATTTATCCCTCGCTTATCTTCCTTGGCGTTGGCGCGATGACCGACTTCTCTCCCCTTATTTCCAATCCTAAATCCCTCTTTATGGGCGCAGGCGCTCAGCTTGGAGTATTTGCCGCATTCTTCGGCGCTCTCCTTCTTGGCTTCGCTCCTGTTGAGGCGGGCTCGATCGGTATAATTGGTGGCGCAGACGGTCCTACCGCAATTCTCGTAACTAAAACGCTCGCACCTCACCTTCTCGGTGCTATTGCGATCGCAGCTTATTCCTACATGGCTCTTATTCCTATTATTCAGCCTCCCTTCATGAGACTGCTTACTACCGAAAAGGAGCGCAAGATCAAGATGACCAATCTTCGCTCGGTTTCCAAGCTTGAGAAGGTTATCTTCCCCATCGCGGTTACTCTTATCGTAACTCTCATCATTCCTGACGCCGCTCCGCTCGTAGGCTTCTTGATGCTCGGTAACCTCTTCAACGTTTCCGGTGTTACTGACAGACTTTCGAAGACCACTCAGAACGAGCTTATCAATATCGTAACGATATTCCTCGGCGTCTCGGTTGGCGCTACTGCAAATGCACAGAACTTCCTTAAGGTCGATACGCTTCTTATTATCGCTCTCGGTCTTACTGCATTTATCATTTCTACTTGTGGCGGTCTTCTTACCGGTAAGATTATGTGTAAGCTCTCCGGCGGCAAGATCAACCCCCTTATCGGTTCTGCGGGCGTTTCCGCCGTTCCTATGGCGGCAAGAGTTGCACAGGATGAAGGACGCAAGGCTGATCCCTCCAACTTCCTTCTCATGCACGCAATGGGCCCCAACGTTGCCGGCGTTATCGGCTCCGCGGTTGCGGCAGGTGTATTCCTCTCCTTCCTCGGTTAAAATATATAAGAAAGGTTAAATAAAATGTCAAAGGTATTAATTACAGAAACCGTACTCCGTGACGCGCATCAGTCACTTGCGGCAACCCGTATGTCTACCGAAGAGATGATTCCGATCCTTGAGGATATGGATAAAGTAGGTTACTACTCTCTCGAGGCTTGGGGCGGAGCTACCTTCGATACTTGCCTTCGCTTCCTTCACGAAGACCCCTGGGCAAGACTTCGTACTATAAGAAATCACGTAAAGAACACCAAGCTTCAGATGCTCTTCCGTGGACAGAACATTCTCGGCTATCGTCACTACGCTGATGACGTTGTTGAATATTTCGTACAGAAATCCATCGCAAACGGTATCGATATCATTCGTATATTCGACGCTCTTAACGATGCAAGAAACCTTGAGACCGCCATTAAGGCGACCATCAAGGAGGGCGGTCACGTTCAGGCTGCTATCTCATACACCACCTCACCCTTCCATACCAACGATAGCTTTGCTGATTATGCAAGACAGCTTGAGGATATGGGTGCAAACTCCATCTGCATCAAGGATATGTCGGGCCTTCTTAAGCCCTTCGATGCTTACCAGCTCGTTAAGACTCTTAAGAACACCGTTAAGATTCCGATTCACCTTCATACCCACTATACCGCAGGTCTCGGCTCAATGACCCTTCTCAAGGCAATTGAGGCAAACGTAGACGGTGTTGACACCGCTATTTCTCCTCTCGCAATGGGAACGTCTCATACTCCTACCGAGTCGCTCGTTGCTACTCTTAATAACACTCCTTATGAAACCGGTCTTGATCTTGCTAAGCTTGACGTTGTTGCAAAGCACTTCAACAAGATCCGCGAGGAATACCTTGCATCCGGTCTTATCGACCCCAAGGTTCTTAAGGTTGACGTTAACACTCTTCGTTACCAGGTTCCCGGCGGAATGCTTTCAAACCTTATTTCTCAGCTTAAGATGGCAGGTAAGTCGGATAAGCTTGATGAGGTTCTTGAAGAGGTTGCAAGAGTTCGTGAGGATGCAGGTTATCCTCCGCTCGTTACTCCTACCTCTCAGATCGTTGGAACTCAGGCAGTTAACAACGTAATCTTCGCCTCCGAGGGAAGATACGCAAGAGTAACCAAGGAATTCAAGGGACTCGTTCGCGGTGAGTACGGTAAGTGCCCCGCTCCCGTTTCCGATGAATTCAGAAAGAAGATCATCGGTGAGGATGAGGTAATCGATTACAGACCCGCTGATAAGATTGCTCCCGAAATTGATTCCCTTCGTCAGAGAGTTGCTCCCTATCAGGAGCAGGATGAAGACCTTCTTTCACTCGCTCTCTTCGAGCAGGTTGCAATCAAGTTCTTCGATTGGAGAAAGCAGCAGAAGTATAACCTTGATACTAATGCAGACGCTGCAAACGGAATCCACACCATCTAAAAATCAAAAGCGCGGCAATCGCCGCGCTTTTTCATTTTCTTACATTATATTATATATAGAAAATGAGCAGGGATAATTCCCTGCTCATTTTTAATTATTCACCAATTTCAAGCTCGCTTACCTTGGTCTGGTATGCGGCGCTTGAGATAACGTAAATTGCTTTGTAGATGTCGCTTTCGTTCTCTGCGATATATTTAGCAAGGCCGTACGTTGCTTCAATGGAAGCTTCGCCTTCACCGAAGGTGATGTTGATAACCTTGTTGATATATTCAACGTCTACGATTGCGCTATATTCAACGTAGTCGGCATATTCGGTCGAGTCGAATACAAGCTCTACGTCACCAAGGATCTCATCCTTGATTACCGCGCTGAGATCAGCAAGGGTAGAATCCTTCTTAACGAAGATCGAGAAGAGGAACTTGCTTGCGTAGGTCTCGTCGGTTGCATCAACTACTGCGGAGTATGCAAACTTAACGTCGTCTGCGATAGCGGAGTAATCAACGGTTTCCTCTCCTGCTTCATAATTGATATCAGCACATGCGCACTGGTAGTGAAGCTTGAAGTAAGAATCGTAGATCTCGTTGTAAATCTCGTCTTTTGCAGGATCATCAATGTTCTTGGATTCAAGATATGCATTGATCTTGTACTGCATCATAGCGTAGACGATCATATTTTCCTTAGTGCCATGCTCGTATTCGGAAGCAATCGTGATAGCGTAATCAAGAACGTTAACGCTTATCTTCTTGGTGATGAGCTTGTTGTTAGCGATGAATCTGATCTCGATGGTCTCGGATTCGAAGCTCTCAGCAGGAAGAGTCTGTGTCAAGCGAAGGAGTCCCTCAACGCCGTTTACGGATGCGTTGGTGGAAACGCTCGTAACGAGCTTGCCGTTGATATAGAAGCCGGTTCCGTTAGTTCCGTCGATGTGGAATTCAAATCCTTCATACTCAGGAATTGCGGGAAGGTAAACGTTATATCCGAAGCTATCGGAAACCTGAAGGCTGACGCTGATATCGAGAGCCTCAAAGTAATCGTCGTATACGGGCTTGAGAACGTTGTCGGAATCCTTGTAAACAACGCGATCCTGAAGGCTTTCAGCGGAATCGGTTACGTTGTACCACTTGGTGTATTTAGCCTTGAACCAACCGTTGTTGAAGTCCTTCTCAGCGAAGGTGAGAGGAAGGTCTGCGTCGATTACGCTACCGGGAAGCCAGTAGGAAACGAAGTAAACGCCACCCTCGGTGTCAAGCCAGGTTACGGATACGGGCTCGGAGAATTCCTTTGCGTGAAGCGCGGAGTTAGCAGGATCGGGAACGAAGGTAAGAAGACCGATTTCGTAAGAAACGTTGAAATCATCTCCTACGGGGTTAGCGATCGTCTGCTCGTGGATGAACGTGCCGTTGTTAGACTGTGCGGGATAAACCTCATCAACAACGTTGAGATTCGACTGATCAGCCTTGATCGATTCTGCAAGTGAGATTATATTGTACTCGCCGAGCTCAACAGCGGTAGAAGGAATGAATCCGGAGATAACGCTGTTGGTGATGCTTGCGCCATAGTTACGAGTGGAATCAATGAACTTGTTAGCAAGGATTGTAGAGCTTTCAACGTTTACGAACGCGCTGAAGTTTCTTGCGGTAGCCGCGAATGCAGAACCGTTAGCGGAATAGATCGTTGCGCTGAAGACCTCGTAATTAAGATCAAAGTCGTTAAGGGAG
>JAZLEH010000214.1:0-7683 GCA_045615165.1 Eubacteriales bacterium
AGCCCGGCAACTTCTGGCACATTAAATATCCCATTAAGGGCGAGGACGGATTCGTTGAGATAGCTACCACCAGACCCGAAACGATGGTTGGTGATACCGCCGTTGCGGTCAATCCCGAGGATGAGAACACTAAGCACCTTATCGGCAAAACCCTTATTCTTCCCATCGTTGGAAGAGAGATTCCCGTTATTGCAGACGATTACGTTGAGATCGGCTTCGGTACGGGCTGCGTTAAGATCACTCCCGCACACGACCCCAACGACTTCCTCGTTGGTCAGCGCCACAACCTCGAGCAGATCAAGGTTATGAACGACGACGCTACGATGAATTCCTACGCAGGCAAATATGACGGAATGGACAGATACGCCTGCCGTAAAGCTCTCGTTGCCGACCTTGATGCTGAGGGATATCTCGTAAAGACCGTGCCCCACGATCATAACGTAGGCACTTGCTACCGTTGCGGGACTACCGTTGAGCCTATGACATCGGATCAATGGTTCGTTAAGATGAAGCCCCTTGCAGAGCCTGCTATCGAGGCTGTAAAGGACGGCTCTATCAGCTTCGTTCCCGAAAGATTTTCTAAGAATTATTTCAACTGGATGAACAACATCCTTGACTGGTGCATCTCGCGTCAGCTTTGGTGGGGACACAGAATTCCCGCCTTCTACTGCGACGCTTGCGGTCATATGGAGGTTTCCAAAGAGGATATAACCACCTGCCCGAAGTGTTCCGCTCCCGTAAGACAGGATGAGGACGTGCTCGACACCTGGTTCTCCTCCGCGCTCTGGCCCTTCTCGACTCTCGGATGGCCCGATAACACCGAGGATCTTAAGCGTTACTACCCCACGAACACTCTCGTTACCGGATACGATATCATCACCTTCTGGGTATCAAGAATGATATTCTCCGGCCTTGAACACGTTGGTGAAAAGCCCTTCTCGAAGGTATTCATTCACGGTCTTGTAAGAGACGCGCAGGGAAGAAAGATGTCTAAGTCGCTCGGCAACGGTATCGATCCTCTTAAGGTTATTGAGGAGTTTGGTGCTGACGCGCTCAGATTCGCTCTTGCAACCGGTAACGCCCCCGGCAACGATATGCGCTTCTCCGATGAGAAGATCGAGTCTGCGAGAAACTTTGCAAACAAGCTCTGGAACGCTTCAAGATTCGTTCTTATGAACCTTACCGAATCGGATGAAGAGCTTCTTAAGATGCCCGCTGATTCCGAGCTTGCAATCGAGGATAAGTGGATTCTTTCAAGACTTAATAAGCTCGTAAAGAGCGTTAACGACAACGTTGAAAACTACGAGGTCGGCGTTGCGCTCGGTGAGATATATGCATTCACTTGGGATCAGTTCTGCGACTGGTATATTGAAATGGCAAAGAGCCGTACCTTCGAAGCAGGCACTCCCGCCGCTCTCACCGCGAAGAGAGTTCTCGTTTACGTCCTCACGAATATTCTTAAGCTCCTTCACCCCTATATGCCTTTCATTACCGAGGAAATTTATCAGGCTATTCCTCATAGAGACGAGTCGATAATGATCTCCGAATATCCCTCCTATAAGGCTGAAATGGATTACGCAAAGGAAGAGGGCGACATCGATAGAATCATAACCTGCATCACCGCCATCCGTGCGCGCCGTGCTGAAATGAACGTCCCCCCCTCGAAGAAGGCTAAGCTCTTCGTCGTAACTAAGTATGAGGACACCTTCAAGAGCACTGCAAAGATCCTTGAAAAGCTCGCTTCCGCCTCCGAGGTTATTCTTACCGATAAGTATGAATCCGACGACGCGGTAACTGTTGCGACCGATGCCGGAAGCCTCTTCATTCCTCTCTCCGAGGTTATCGACTTTGAAAAGGAAAGAGCAAGACTCACAGCCGAAATGAAGAAGAATGACGGCGAGATAGAAAGACTTGAAAAGAAGCTTTCCAACGAGGGCTTCGTTGCAAAAGCTCCCGCACAGGTAATTGAGGGTGAGCGCGCTAAGCTCGCAAAATACCTTGAAACCCGCGAAGCTCTTCTCTCCGCTCTTGCAAAGCTCGGTTGATCGCTATGGATTTTAAATTCACCGAGAAAAACGGTATAAACGAACCCGAGGAGAAGAAGGACGAGGAATTAAAGGTCGTCTTTCCCGGATGCTATGAGGATATTCCCGAAAACCGCGAGATCGTGATTCCCGAGGGAATTGAGGAGATCGCAGAGAATACCTTTATGAATTTCGAGCATCTTGAAAGCATAAAGCTCCCCCGTTCAATGAAAGTAATATCTCATTCTGCGTTTTCCGGCTGTAAAAAGCTTAAAAACGTTGAAATGCAGCACGGACTTGAGGAAATACGCGACGAGGCGTTTTCCTCCTGCCCCGGGCTTATAAGCGTAGTTATTCCCGACACGGTAACGAGAATAGGGGAGGGCGCTTTCGAAGCCTGCGCCAACCTTGCAAAAATCAAGCTCTCCGAGTCGATATTGATGATCGGTGCGGGTGCGTTTGCCTATTGCTTTAACCTCGTTGACGTAACTATTCCCGATAGCTGTATTCTGATTGAGTTTAATGCCTTTGCCTCCTGCTTCTCACTTGAGGCGATAAAGCTCTCGGATAATATGGGTCTTATCGACGAATGTCTCTTTGAGGGATGCCGCTCGCTTAAGATCGTCGACCTTCCCTCAAAGCTTACGAAGATTGGAAGGCGCGCGTTTAAGGGATGCTCATCGCTCGCTTCAATAATTCTTCCGATAACCGTACGCACTATCGGCTACGATGCGTTTGCCGGCTGCTCCTCTCTTTCTCGCATAGCAATTCCGAGAGATATCGCCGATATTGAGGATGAGGATATATTCAATTCCTGCGACTCATTGACCGATATTTCCTTCGGCGGAAGCCGCGAGATGTGGGAGATGCTCAACCGTGGCAAAACCTTGACCGTTGAGCGCTCGGATTGCAGCTTGTACACACCCCGTGTAACGTTTCTTGATATAAAGGATAAAGCATAGTGAAATATAAATGTCTTGTTCTTGACCATGATGACACCGTCGTCAGCAGTACTGCCGAGATCCATTTTCCTTGCTTCGTTGAGTATCTTGATATGACTCGCCCCGGCGAGTCGTCGAAATGGGATCTTGAAACCTATCTCGTTAAAAATTTTCACCCCGGCATAACCTCGATTTTGCGCGATGAGCTGGGAATGGACGCCGCCGAAATGAAAAGAGAGATAGACTATTGGGCGGCATACGTTGAAAATCATATCCCCACGGCTTATGACGGAATCTCGGAAATAATATCTGAGTTTCGATCTCGCGGCGGTATTGTTGCCGTTGACTCGCATTCCTTGCTCCGCTATATAGAACGCGATTTTGCAAAGAATTGTTTACCAACTCCCGACGTCATCTATTCTTGGGATCTCCCCGAGGAGCAGAGAAAGCCGAGCCCCTACACACTCTTCGATCTTATGAAGCGTTACTCGCTCTCCCCGGAGGAAATAATCGTCGTTGACGATCTTAAGCCCGGATACGATATGGCTCGCTCCGCAGGCGTCGACTTCGCCGCCGCAGGCTGGGCTTACGACGTCCCCGAGATCCGCGACTTTATGCGAAAGAATTGTGATTATTATCTCGACTCCATCGACGATTTGAAAAAAATTCTGTTTTAAAACAAAAACTGCACGGCGCTGCCGTGCAGTTTTTTTATGCTTTGTATTAATGTGAGCTTGCCGAATGAACGGTAATGCTTGTAATAATGGGCTGGCTTGAGGGAAGGATAGATCCGTTGTTATCATAGGGAATAGCATCCTTGCAGATCTGGTCTATTATATCCATACCGCTGGTTACCTTACCGAATCCCGCGTAATCGCCGTTAAGATGCTCAGCGCCCTCGGTATCCTGAACGATGAAGAACTGTGAGGATGCACTGTCGGGATCGTTTGCGCGAGCCATTGCGATAACGCCGCGCTCGATATAAACGGGATTGTCAACGCCGTTGTTTTCAAATTCACCGGTTATCGTTGACGCGCCGCTAATGCTTCCGCCCTGAGCCATGAATCCGTCGATGATTCTGTGGAATGTCGTGCCGTTATACTTGCCCTCGTTAGCAAGCTTGACGAAATTCGCAACGGTTATAGGAGCTTCGTTACCGAAAAGCTCAACGTGTACCGTTCCGTAGTCTTTGATCGTGATCGACGCGTGATAGGTTGCGTCAAAATTGTTTCTGTTGTTTGACTTGATCCATTTAACGATTCCAATCGTTGAAACAACGGCTAAAGCTATTGCAAGCACTATTGCCGTCGCAATTAAAGCGATCTTTTGGATCTTCTTTTTCTTGGCGGCTCTTTCCTTCATAAGCTTCGCCTGGATGGTCTTTTCAGTAACGTAATTTGAATTCTTTTTCTTTTTTGTTCCCATGATTTTACTCCATATATTTGATTATTTTTTTAATATCTTCAATTTTCGGGGGATTCGAGCCCTCTGTCAGCGCCGCCGCGCTTCCGAATGCAACCGCGCGCCTTAGTGACGCCTCGGCATTTTCGCCTATGATCTTTGACGCGATAAATCCTGCGATCGCGCTGTCGCCTGCGCCAATCGTGGACACCGTGTCGATTTTCGGGGCTTTTCTCAGATAGAGTGCGCCGTCCGAGACGAGCGCCGCTCCGTCAGCGTCAAGCGTTATAAGAATATTATCGGCTTTTATTTTTGAAATCAGATCAAGATTATCCCGCGCGTCGTCGAGGTTTTTTATATCCCTTCCGATATATGCGGTGATCTCCTCGCGGTTCGGCTTTATAAGCCAGGGGTGAACCTCGTCTATATCCTCTTTCGTAAAGGATTTTGAATCAATGACGATCAAAACGCCCCTTTCTTTAAGGCTTTTTAAAAGCTCTTTAAGATCGGAAACAGATATCCCGTCGGGAAGCCTTCCCGTAACGGTGAGCACGTCGTCTTTCTTTAAATCAAGGCTCTTTGCTATATCGTTCAGCACTACCGCACTCACCTTAAATCCGCGTTGGCTGATTCTCGTTTCGCCGTTCTTTGAGTGAATAGTGAGATTTTCGCGTATTTTTCCTTCAATCTTAATTGCGCGGTAATCGAGGTTCGCTTCGCTGAGTGCGCGCTCGAATTCGGCGGAGTTATCCCTGCCGAGAAGGACTACCGCTTTGCTTTCGATTCCTGCGGAAAGCAGGGCGCGGCTGATGTTTACACCCTTGCCGCCCGCCTCGCGAGAAGTTATCTCGATAAGATTTTCTCGCCCTTGGGAAAAGCTCTCACAATCTGCGTGAACGTCGTAAGCAGGGGAGAGCGTTAACGTATAAACTTTCAATAAAATATCCCTCGCTCACTGTTGTTTTTTTCGTATTCCTCCTGCCTCTTTTGCCTGTCTGCATATATGGCAAAGGTTGCGGGAGTGAATATTTTCTGTCCGTAGACCTCGTCGCCTGTGAATGCCGCCTTGATGGCGTTTCTTTTTTCGGTAACGAAAGTTACCTCGGCGGGTTCGGGACTAAGCACTATGACGGACACGATCTTCCTTGTGTCGTATTCGCTCTTGATCTTGTATTCCTCGGGAATTTCTAGCTTTGGCATAATGCGCACCTTTTGCATAGAGGTGTTGACCGAGCCGCTCGCCTTAACATAGCTCCTGCGTGATCCCTTTGAAAATAAGCTTCCGAGCGAAAGTCTGAATTTTGTGTAAGTAACGAAATATTCGGGGGATGCAAAGTGAATAAAATGCAATGATCCTCCCCCGCTTATAAGGCGTATAAGGTATACCGAGTCGCCGACCTCAACGATCGCATCGGGAGTTTTCGACGGTTTAAAGTAGGAACGCATCGGGCAATGCGTAAACCTTACCCTCGCTCCGCAGATCTTCTTAAGCGAACTTATTTCTTTTACCGCTTTCAGTCGCTTTATGACACGGTATATGATCCTATATGCGAATACGGCGAGGATGATCAGAATTATGTATCTAACGATTTCTGCCATATTAATATCCAATCCGTTGTCGTATGCGACAACATAAACGTTGGTGAATTTTCGTGACTGTGTTTAGTTTTATCCCTCGGTGTCCGCAAGCCATATTCCGCGGAATCTCTTCACTGCGAAAAATCCCGTCGGAATTCTGAACAGGAGCGAAAGGAAGATGAGAAACGCGAATCCGAAAGCAAACCCGAGCCGTTCGGTGAACGCGCGCTGAAGTGCAATGAATATTTCAGCATAGTCGCCAAGGCGAAGGAATATGCGCTTCGCATCCTCGGGAATATTTATGAAAGCAAACCCGAACGTAGAGAAGGGAACTATGATCGAAATTATAAAGTCGGGCAGGATATATCTTCTTGCATATAACGCGTAGCCATCGCGGAGCGTGTAAAATCCTTCGGTCTTTTCAACCACGTGTTCGAAACGCTCGTTATCGTATTTCACCGCAAGGTTCGTTACGATATAAAGAGTTATAATTCCGCTTATGAATGCCAGATTTAATTGCTGATTGTCATAAGCCTCTCTGTCCTTTATCGGATTTTCAATCACAAAAAGCTTCGGAAGCTCTTCACTGAGCAGGGTCAGAACGGCATTCACACAGTAGCTCATAAGGTAGAAGATAAGAAATCCGGCAAGATAAAATAAAAGGTATCTTACAAAACCCGAAACGTATTTACGCATATCTTCCTCCTCATAGTTAATATCTTATTTTACCATAAAAAAATATTAAATGCAATATCCGCGCGAAAAGTAATATATATTTTATATTTTAGAGATTAATTATCGATTATTCCCTTGACACGCACCGTCAAAATATGTTATCATTATAATAATTAAACTATTTTGCTAAGGGAGTGATTAAAATAATCAACTTAAAGCTTCTGAACGAAATGGGAGAATGTAAGTTTAAGGCTTACGGAGAAGAGATCGATGTTCGTTATAACGGTGAGTATGAGCCCGGCGATAAGTGGCGCATCGATACCGATTATACCGAATACGTTAAGATCAGCCTCGACGAAACTCTTGGCGAGTCTATAATCTACCTTCCCGACAAGACTTTCGAATTCCACATCCCGTTCGATAACGAACGCGCGTCGTGCTATGCTCCGGCGGCGTTTTCGGGCGATAGCCACAGAATTAAATGCTCTGAGCCCTGCGAGGCGGAAATTTACGGTGAGCGTGAGATTTCCTTCAACCCGCACGACAGGCATAATATCCACAAGTATTTCCCCCACGCGGTTGCGAACTTCGTAACGCGTGAAAATCCCTGCTTCTTCGAACGTAACGCGATCGACGGCGTTACCGATAACGAGGGGCACGGTAAATATCCGTTCCATTCTTGGGGCGGCGGTCTTCGTGAGGACCTTGAATTTGAGGTGCGCTTCGGCACTGAGGTTGAGGTTAGCCGCGTAACGATCTTCTTGCGCGCGGATTTCCCCCACGATACATATTGGAAGGAAGCAGACCTTGAGTTTTCCGACGGAAGCTCCGTTCATATAGATATGATAGGAACGAAAGAGGGGCAGACCTTTGAGTTTGAACCGAAAAAGACTAAGTTCGTTAAGCTTTGCGGCTTCAAGCAGCAGCGCCTTGAGGACGGTTCGCTCTCATTTGCGGCGCTTTCACAGATTCAGGTTTACGGTAAATACATTAAAAAGGAGATAGAAGGAATGGAAGTAAGAGACGCTTCTAACGCTAAAGACGTAAAATATTACACAACAGAC
>JAZLEH010000215.1:0-4713 GCA_045615165.1 Eubacteriales bacterium
AGTCCTATTTCATTTCCGGTTAGAATAGATACGCTATCACCGCGACGGACGGCAACGCCCACTCGGTCGCAATCGGGATCGGTTGCGAGAAGTATATCCGCGCCGCGCTCCTTCACGCACTTGATTCCAAGCGAGAGCGCCTCTGCAATCTCGGGATTGGGATACGGGCAGGTCGGAAAATCTCCATCGTGCGCCGTCTGCTCTTCAACGAAGCTTAAGTTTTCAAATCCGAAATCGGACAAAATTCTCTTCACGGGTACGATTCCCGTGCCGTTGAGGTTTGTATATACTATTCCGATGCTTTTATCAAGCTCATCACCGTCGTTGATTCCCGTCTTTTTCACAGCATCGAGATAGCTTTCTATAACGGTGTCGCCTATGTACTCAATAGCGCCGTCGTTGACGAGTGAATCAAAATCCTGCACTCCCGAAAACTCAAAATAATCCTTTGAATTTATCGATGCGAGTATCTCTGCGGCGACCTTATCGGTGATCTGGCATCCGTCGCTTCCGTAGACCTTATATCCGTTATATTCTGCGGGGTTATGCGACGCGGTTATCATTATTCCGCTATCGCACGAAAGCTCCCTTACCGCGAAGGAAAGCATCGGGGTGGGAAGCGGCTCTGAATATATATACGCCTTTATGCCCATTGATGCGAGGACGACTGCCGCCCTCTTTGCAAATTCACGGCTGAAATGACGGGTATCATATCCTATTGCGACGCGTCGGGAAGCGCCGTTTTTTATTACGTATTCGCCAAGGCCGAGCGTTGCGCGCGAGACGGTGTAAATATTCATACGGTTCGTGCCTACTCCGATTACTCCGCGAAGTCCGCCGGTGCCGAATTCAAGGTGGCGATAAAATGAGTCCTCAATAAGAGCCTCGTCGGCGCTCATCGAGCGGAGCGCCTCTATCGAAGCTTCATCTGCGTTTTCAAGCCAACGCTCATATTCTTTTCTAATCATCTTTTCTCCGTGCAAAGCTTAATGAGATCGTCAACGTGTGCGGTTGCGAGGCACTCAACGGTATCCGCCGCACCGTAATACATCTTAACCTCTCCGTCATCCTCAAGGATCATACCGCCGGGAAAGATTACGTGAGTTCTGTATCCTACGTCGGTCTCGTGAGGAAGCTCGGGCGCAAGGATAGGAAGCTTTGACATACCGATAACCTTTGAGGGATCTTCAAGGTCGAGAAGCGCGATTCCGCCGTAATACATCTTCTGCCACTTCTCTTCCCAACCGTTCTTGCCTCTCGTGGTATCGAGCTCAACTGCGTGAATGGTTGTGAGCCAGCCCTTCTCGGTCTTGATGGGGGGAGCGGCAGGACCAATCTTGTTATTTGCAAAGGGTACGTCCTCAACACCCATAACGAGTCTTGATCTGCCCCAGAATTCGAGGTCGGGCGACTCGGAGAGCCACATATCAAATCTGTCCTGCATGCGCCTTGAATAAACGGGCATAGGACGCTCGAGGCGAACGTAGTTTCCGCCGATCTTCTCAGGGAAAAGAACCATGTTTCTGTTATCGGGAACAGACATCGAGATCATTTCGTAATTAACGAAATCCTCGGTTTTCATAATACCGCCGCGAAGTCCGTGCTTCGTGTCGATAGCGAGGCAAACGTAGCAAACGCCGTCAATAACCGTAAGGCGGGGGTCGTAGCCGTTAAGTATTTCACCGCCGTCTCTAAGCTCGAACCAATGCTGTTTTTCAGGTGTCCAATGAATTCCGTCGTCACTCGTTGCGATGCCGACGCTGATGCCGCCGTCGATCCATGCGTGCTTATCAAAATCGTAATCGCCGTGGTCGTTTCTGAACGCCATTACGTACTTGCCGTTAAATTTGGTTACTCCCGCATTAAAAACGAGAGTTGCCTTATACGGAATATCCGCGGGGGTTAAAACGGGGGTCGGGTACTTTTTGATTACAGGCGATGATTTCCATTCTCCAAGCATAATAAAATCTCCTTTATTTTATCTTTTTTCTGTACAAAGCTTAATGAGGTCGTCTACGTGTGCGGTTGCGAGGCACTCGACGGTGTCTGCCGCGCCGTAATAGATCTTGACCTCTCCGTCGGGCTCAAGAATCATACCGCCGGGGAAGATTACATGAGTTCTGAGTCCCTCCTCACACTCGTGATAAAGAGTGGGGGTCATAAGGGGAACTTTCGACATACCGATAACCTTTGAGGGATCTTCAAGATCGAGAAGCGCAATACCTGCGTGATACATCTTCTGCCACTTATCCTCCCAGCCGTTCTTACCTCTCGTGGGATCGAGTTCAACCGCGTGGAACGTGGCGAGCCAGCCCTTTTCGGTCTTGATAGGAGGAGCGGCAGGTCCAACCTTGTTGTTTGCGAAGGGAACGTCCTCAACTGCAAGAACGAGTCTTGATCTGCCCCAATATTCAAGCTCACGCGATTCGGAAAGCCACATATCGAATCTGTCCTTCATACCGCGGGAATACATAGGCATCGGACGCTCAAGGCGAACGTAGTTTCCGCCGATCTTCTCAGGGAAAAGAACCATATTTCTATTATCGGGAACTGACATTGAGATCATTTCGTAATTTACAAAGTCCTCGGTCTTCATAATACCGCCGCGAAGTCCGTGCTTCGTATCAACCGCGAGGCAGATATAGCAAACGCCGTCGATAACGGTGAGGCGGGGATCGTATCCGCGAAGGATCTCATCATCCCTAAGCTCAAGCCAAGGCTGTTTTTCGGGTGTCCAATTAATTCCGTCGTCACTCGTTGCGATACCAATATTGATAAGTCCCCAATTTTTACCCCATTCACCGTAATCGTTTCTGAACGCCATTACGTATTTACCGTTGAATTTGGTAATTCCCGCGTTGTATACGCAGGTGGACTTATAGGGGATGTCCGACGGGGTAAGTATCGGCTTTTCAAGTTTTTTAATTATGGGAGAATCACTCCAGGTCTTAAGCATAAAAAAACCTTCCTTCATTTTTATTTTTATCAACTATAGAATAGCATTTTCTCGTAAAAATTTCTTTATAAATTTTCAGTTATTTTTCTTATATTTTCATTTTTATATGAAAAATATTGAATTTTTATAAAATTTATGATAAAATCATAATATCAAACGAAAAATGGAGATCCTATGAAAAACGTTGCAAGGCTTGCGGAAAGCTGGGTTAACGAAACCACGAATATAAAAATAACGGACAAGGACGATTTTCCCGGATCGACTCTGCACGGTCACGATTTCTATGAAATCGACGTGATCTACAGGGGAGAATGCGACTCCACGGTCAACGGAAGGGGGAGGCGTGTCAAATCCGGAGACATTTTTTTATTGACGCCGTCCGACTTTCACGAATATACCTCGGCTGACGAAATGGGTGTTTACAACATACAATTTACGGAGGATTCGATATCGAGCGAGCTTCAGAGGGCGATGATCGAAAACAAGGAAAAGATAATAACCCCATCGGGCGAGACCTTCCGCAATATCGTTGGAATCATCTCGGCGATGATCAACCTGCAGGACTCTCATTCGGGTGACGGAGTCTTGTCGAGGCTACTTGAATGCGTGCTTATGATCCTCCTTTCCGAAAACGGTGAGCGCCCAAGGGAGCAGAGCGATTACCCGAGGGATATGCAGAAGGCGGTAGTTTATATCCACGCACATTTCAGAGAAAATCCGACGCTTACGGCGGTTGCAAAAACGCTTCCGCTTAACGAGCGCTATTTCTGCGCGAGATTCAAGGAATACACAGGAAAAAGCTACAAGGACTATCTACGCTCGCTCAAGCTCAGATATGCGCGCAGACTGGTTATGGCAACCTCCCTCTCAATGATCGAGATATCGGCAAGCTCGGGATATTCGTCACAGACTCATTTCAACAAGGAATTCAAGGAATACTACGGCGTAACGCCGATGAAAATGAGGCAGAACGCCAAATAAAGCCCTAAATTCGCGTAAATATTTTAAAAAGACTTGAATTTAGCAATACATTGTGCTAAAATCTTTATATTATAATATTTTGGTTAGGTCTCAACATTTATGTCTCAAACATTGAAAAAAACGAAATATCAGCTCATTCTTCTCTGCTCGATCACGTATTTCGTCAGCTATTTCGCACGCAAGGATTTTGCCGCGGTAATGGTTGAAATGATCAACACGCGCGTTATCGACGAGATAACCGGCGGATTTATCGGAATGGGTCTCTTTATATGCTACGGTATCGGACAGCTGGTCAGCGGTTATCTCGGTGATATTATAAAACCGAGCCGCCTTATTTTCTTCGGTCTTACCGTAACGGCAATATGCAACCTTGCGATGCCCTTCGTTTCAAGCGGAAATGCTATGATACCGATCTGGGCGTTGAACGGATTTGCGCAGGCAATGCTTTGGCCGCCCATCGTTCGTATCCTTGCAGATCATCTCACCCGCGAGGAATTCGTAAGATCGAATCTCGTCGTTACCTGCTCGGCGCATATCTCAACGATAATCCTCTACCTTTATATCCCCGTATGCCTTAAGTATTTCAGCTGGGAGGCGGTATTCTTCTCGGCAACGATACTCTCGGCTCTTGCGATAGCATTATTGGTTATCGCGCTCTTCTTCATTCTTCCTGCGGACACGATAAAAGCGCCCACCCGCAGATCAAGGAAGGGCGTCGCGGACGCGTCCGATGATATCGGCGGCAACTACTTCAAGATCATTACGAGCGCGGGAAT
>JAZLEH010000216.1:0-2094 GCA_045615165.1 Eubacteriales bacterium
ATGCTATAACGAACCCGACGAGGATCAGTTCTTTATGAAAAAGGCGGCGTCCGAGCACGAGCGTGCAGAGGCGTATTGCCTGCTATACCGCCACTTTGAGCGCGGAGTTCACTCAATACTTCCGGAGGCAAGGATTGGCGGTCCTGCCCTTGGATCGCATTACGATTTTCTCGGGATCTTCCTCGACTACGTCAAGAAAAACGGCATACCGATAGACTATATCTTCTTCCATACCTACGGCGTTCATCCAAACGATCTGCGTAACGGCGGTCTACGAGTATCGAGCCTGAAGGAAAAGGCGGAAAAACTTATAGATTTTGCGACTCGGTGCGGATTTGGAAACAAGATATTCGTCAATGACGAATGGGGTGCGGCAACCTGCGGCTATTTCAATTCCGATGAAAATCCTCTCTTGATGTTTCGCGAAACAGAGGTATTCTCGGCGTACTATGCAAGGCTCATAGCCGAATACGCCAATGCCAATATGCCTATTGATAAAATGATGATATGTCTATCGGGTCAGCACGAGATGAAGACCGATTTCTCGGGCTTCCGTGGCTTCTTCACCTTGAACGGCTACCCGAAGCCGATATACAACGCCTATGTTCTCTCCGCAAGACTTGGTGAAAAGAGGCTCGCCGTCAAAGGAGCAGAGGATGGACTGTCAGTTATCGCGACCGAGCGGGAGGATGGCAGACTCGCTGTGCTTCTATCTTATTCGGCGGATAATTTTTCTGAGGAGATACCAAATCTCTGCGTCTCGCTGGAGATTCCCGGCAGACGTGCGAGTATATGGCGCATCGACAAGGAGCACGCAAGTGCGATGCACGCATGGCGGATATGCAGCTCTCCCGTGAGTCCGACCGAAGAGGAGAGAGCCAAAATAAATGAAATGGCATCACTCACGCCGGAAACCGCCGAAATAAACGGAAAAATAGATCTTGTGATGACGCCAAACTGTGTAATTCTCGTTGAAACGGAGGAATAAAAATGGAATATGTCGAATTTTTCGTAAAATCAAAGCTTGACGGAACTGATCAGCCCTCGCTTTTCTTCGCAACGGAGGAAAAGGGGCGTCCCCTGATCGTGGGACTGCACACGTGGAGCTATGAACGGCATAATCAGATAGCGAAGCTTCTGCCGCTCGCCGAGAAGTTAAACTTCAATTTGCTTCTCCCCGAGTTCAGAGGACCTAACCTCGACACCAACCCGATCGCACACAAGGCGTGTGGCTCGGAGTATGCAAAGGCGGATATAATCGAGTCGCTGGACTACGTGCTCGAGAATTATGAGGTCGACAGGAATAATATCTTCCTCATCGGAGGAAGCGGCGGCGGTCACATGGCTCTGCTCATTGCAGGCTATGCCCCCGAGAGATTCAAGGCGATAGTTTCCGTCGTGCCGATTACAGACCTCAAAAAATTTATCGGGCAAAGCACTCATTACGGAAAGCACGTAATAGCCTGCACCGGTGGCGACGAGGAAGAGCTGATGAAACGCTCGCCGATATTCTATATTGATAAGATTGCCGAGGCAAATCTAAAGATCTTCCACGGTAAGTGGGACAAGACAGTCCCGGTTTCCCACAGCCTCACGCTCTATAATGAGATCGTGTCGCGCTACCCAGAGGCTCGCGTTTATCTCGATATCTTTGACGGTGCTCACGAGATGTGCATCGATCAGATCGAGCTATTCATAACAAAGCAATACGATAGAGAACCCATAGATTCACTCTCGGGTTAAAAAATGGAGATGCTGAGTTAACAGCATCTCCGTTTTTTGTTTGCTTCCGCCCAAAAAACGGAAGCTTTATGCTTTTGTTAAATCGTTAATATGTCCGCTTGTCATCGTTAAGATATCCTGCTTTTTCAGTTATCTCCATTCAACTAAAAACAAAACTGACACCGTATGAGAAACGATGTCAGTTTCGAGAGAACACGAGCTTTTAAGAGCAAACAAAAGCTATTCTACGAAAAGTTTTTTTATTTCGTGTCCATTCCCTTGGGTTCAGTTCAAGATCCAACCGTTTTTTTATAACTCGACTTGACAAATTAACGATGTTTGTGATAAAATTTCCTTTGTAAATATCGAATA
>JAZLEH010000217.1:0-2636 GCA_045615165.1 Eubacteriales bacterium
CTTCCTTACTATGCTTGGCGGTGAGAGAAAGCTTTTCAGGCGCGATCACACCTACTACGCAAACTTCTGTATGTCTAACCCCGATGCAAGAAAACTCGTCGTTGACTACGTTCTCAATTTCTCAAAAAACAACACCGCCGATTACCTTCACGTTTGGCTTGCGGACGGTGCAAACAACCACTGCGAGTGCGAGGCGTGTCAAAAAAAGACGCCTGCCGACTGGTATATGATCCTTATGAACGAGATCGACGAGGCGCTCACGAAGGAAGGCCTTTCAACGAGGATCGTTTTCATCGCGTACGTTGACACGATATGGGCGCCCCTTGAAGAGAAGATAAAGAACTCCGAGAGATTCACGATGCTCTTCGCCCCGATCCACAGAAGCTACGCATACTCGATGCCCGAAAAGAGTGATTTCACACCGCGCCCCCACGCGCGCAACAAAAATATATATCCAGATGACCTTGCGGCAAACCTTGAATACTTCAAGCTTTGGAGAAAATCCTGGGGAGGCGCGTGCGTTGCGTACGAATATCACTTCTGGTGGCCGCAGGCATACGATATTTCGGGACTTCAGCTTGCGAAGACCGTCAACGAGGATATAAAGCTCTATAAGGAGCGCGGAATTAACGGAATTATTGAGGACGGCTCGCAGAGGTGCTTCTTCCCGCACGGACTTGAATTCTATTCATACGCAAGAACGCTTTACGACACGAGCCTTACCTACGAGGAAATCGTTGAGGATTACTTCCGCCACGCATACGGCGATATCTGGCAGGAGGTGCGTGAATATCTCTCACGCCTTTCGGATGCTATGCCGTATAGCTATATGGCACGCGAGGAAGCGGAAAAGCGCCCCGAAAGATATTATAATCCCGAAATGGCAGACAAGATCCTAAAAATAAAGAGCATCACCGCCGAGGGAAGAAAGCTTATCGAGAAGCACTATATTTCCGAGGTGCGCGTGCATACCCTCTCACTGAAGCTCCTTGAATATCACGCAGACCTTTGCGATATGCTCGCCGACTTTATGAGTGAGAAGGCACTCGGCAACGACGAGCGCGCAGACGAATTGTTCCAAAAGGCGCGCATCGAATTTGGCAAAAACGAGCCCCTGCTCCAAGAATATTACGACCATTTCAATATATTCGGCGCATATAAGAGATGTAATATGATAAAGAGGACCAGACACGAAGAATTCCAACCCTAAATAGAAAACCCCGAATCGGAAATTCCGATTCGGGATTTTTGTTATAATACGTTACAGGATGCCATCCTAGCGTATTCGTGATAATCGCAAATACTGCTCGTCGGCGCAAGCGGAAGAAGCTCATCCTCAAGCTCCTCGATAACCGGTATTTTGCCCGTTGCATACGCGATAAGGCGCTTCTTGCATGAGTTCACTCTGTTTATAAGTCCGCCGAGGCGGATATCGTGAACGTCGAAGCCGTGCGGCTTATTCTCATCAAACCACTGCTTCATAAACGCCTTTGAAAAAGCGCCGAGAAGCGAGATGAGGCGGGTGTAATCCTCTTTTGCGAGGCGAAGAAGCTCATCCTTATTACCGCTCTTATATGCGGCACGGGTCTTGACTCCAAGCTCGTATTTTATCGAAAGCGCCTCGCAAAGCTTAGATGCGGAGTTGAAGACTGTCGCCCATTTTCTGCTTGCCCTTGCGGATCTGTTATAGCGCTCCGCGCACTCAGCGAAGATTGCGCTGTGCCCTGCCTTAACCGCCGCGTCCTTATATCCTAAGAAGAGGTCGGAATAAAGCGCACTCTTAACCGCGGTTGATCGTCTGCCAACCTCGGCGTATACGGCATCGGGGATATCGAGAGCCATAAAATCGTCGTACTCTGCATTGAAGAGCCTTTTGAATTTAGCCTTGATCTTTGCTTCGTCCTTATTTCCTCTTGCGTATTCCGCTAAGTATAAGAGAGACGGAAGCACAGAATAACGCGAGCATTCAGAGCCGTTATTACCCCAAACCGTCATAAACACGTTTTTAGTTCCCGTTGAGATGCACGCATCTATTGCGGGGCACATTGAGGCGATCGTGTAATCGTTGTTCGGCAAAAATCCTCTCCAAGTCCACACGCCGCCCGCGAACCAAACCTCGTCGGAAAGGTCCTTATGGCTTTCAAGCATTACTTTATAATGCTTTTCGGTTTCATAATAATAGTCCCAATATACGGGAATCACACCCTTGGGATAGGACTCACTGACCTCGCGCGGGATCTTAAGATCATCGCGCTCTCCGAGGGCGGTATAAAGTCCGTTATTCCAAGAGCGATAGAACATATCCGACCATATAAGCGGAGTATATCCATACTTTTCTGCAATCGACTGAACACGCTCAAGGTGGCGCTTCATAATGGTTACGGTATCCTCGTAGCCGTGGATATCAAGATGCGCACCGCGCCCAAGCTCGTGCGCCTCGTCCATACCGATGTGGATTTTGTTTGATCTGAAGCAGGTCTTAAGCGTTTTGAACATATTTTCGATGAACGCGTAGGTGCGCTCGTCATCCGTAAGCAAAACGCCGTTCATATCCATCCTTACCTTACCCCAACGGGCTATGGTATCAAGATGGGCAAGCGTTTGTATGCACGGAATAACCTCGATTCCGAGAGAAT
>JAZLEH010000218.1:0-18520 GCA_045615165.1 Eubacteriales bacterium
ATCTCCAACCGTTTTTTTGTTATTAGATTGTAGCCGCCATAACTGCCTTTATCGTGTGCATTCTGTTTTCTGCTTCCTCGAAGACGATCGACTGCTCGCTCTCGAACACCTCATTGGTAACCTCCATTGAGGAAATGCCGAATTTCTCGCCGATCTCCTTGCCGATAACAGTTCCAAGATCGTGGAACGAGGGGAGGCAATGCATAAATACCGCGTCGGGAGAAGCGTTCTTCATTATATCCGAGGTTACCGCATAGGGCGAAAGGTCGCCAATGCGCTCTGCCCAAACCTCAGCAGGCTCGCCCATAGAAACCCAAACGTCAGTATAAATAACGTTCGCGCCCTTGGTTGCCTTTATGGGATCGGTCTCAAAGCAAAGCTTCGCGCCGCTCTCGCTCGCGAGCTTCTCGCACTCTGCGATAAGCGCCTTATCAGGGAAATACTTTGCGGGAGCGCAAGCGGTGAAGTTAATTCCGAGCTTTGCGCAACCAACCATAAGCGAGTTGCCCATATTATAGCGGGCATCGCCCATATATACGAAATTAATTCCGCGAAGCTTACCGAATCTTTCCTTTATAGTGAGGAAGTCGGCAAGGATCTGCGTGGGGTGGAACTCGTTGGTGAGTCCGTTCCAAACAGGAACCTTGGAATATTCCGCAAGCTCCTCAACGATCGACTGACCGTAACCGCGATATTCGATTCCGTCATACATTCCTGCGAGAACGCGCGCGGTGTCTGCAATGCTTTCCTTCTTACCCATCTGCGAGCCCGTCGGTCCAAGATAGGTGGAAGCCATTCCGAGATCTGCCGCCGCAACCTCAAATGCGCAACGGGTACGGGTGCTATCCTTCTCGAAGAGAAGAACTATATTTTTTCCTTCGTGAATTCTGTGAGGCACGCCTGCCTTCTTCTTAGCCTTAAAATCTGCCGCAAGGTCGATAAGATACTCTATCTCCTCCGCAGTGAAATCAAGAAGCTTCAAAAAATCTCTGCCCTTAAAGCTCTTCATATCACGAAAACTCCTTTATAACTTTTTTAAGAATTGCAACAGCCTTTTCAAGCTGATCCATAGGAATGTTAAGCGCGGGGAGAAGTCTTACCTTGTTCTTCGCCTTAATGGGAAGAATGCCCTCCTCCATACACTTTGCAATTATTTTCGATGCGTCGCCGACAGTCTCGATTCCTATCATAAGTCCAAGACCGCTGACACTCTTAACGCCATCTGCCGATGAAAGAGAATCAAAGATGAATTTTGACTTTTCTCTTACCGAAGAAAGAAGCGCCTCGTCAATACGCGAAAGCACCGATACAGCTGCCGCCGCGCAAATGGGGTTGCCGCCGAAGGTTGAGCCGTGAAGTCCTGCGGTAAGAACGTTATCGCATCCCTCGAAGAACATCGTTGCACCAAGAGGAAGTCCGCCTGCAAGACCCTTTGCGGTGGATATAACATCTGCCTTTACGCCGAAATGCTCGTATCCGTAAAGATATCCCGTTCTTCCGTTTCCTGTCTGAACCTCGTCGAACATAAGAAGCATATCATTCTCATCAGCAAGCTTACGAAGCGCGCGTACGAACTCGATCTCAAGCGCCATAACGCCGCCCTCACCCTGAACGGGCTCGACCATTATTGCCGCGCACTTGTTCTCCTTGACGAGTGCCTTGACCGACTCGATATCATTCGCAGTCGCGTAAAGGAAACCCTCGGTCATGGGAGTAAAGCTCTCGTGGAAAACGTCCTGTCCGGTAGCGGCAAGAGTCGTTATGGTTCTTCCGTGGAAGCTGTTTTTGAGAGTGATTATATTGTAGTATTCCTTGCCCTTCTTTTTCTCAGCCCAAAGACGCGCGCACTTTATTGCGCACTCGTTTGCCTCCGCGCCCGAATTTGAGAAGAACACCTTTTTTGCACCCGTTCTCTCGCAAAGCATTTTTGCAAGCTTCGCGCAGGGCTCTGTATAGTAAAGGTTGGAGGCGTGCTGAATTTTCGATGCCTGCTCGGTGATTGCGCTTACCCACTCGTCATCCGACACGCCGAAGGTGTTTACCGCGATTCCCGTTGCAAGATCGATATACTCCTTGCCGCTCTCGTCATAAACGAGAGATCCTTTTCCGCGGCAGAGCGCGAGATCAAACCTCGCATAAGTAGGTGCGACAAATTCCTTATCTATCTCTTTAATATTCTGCATTTTCATTAAGATCCTTAACAATCATAGTACCAGCGCCCTCGTCGGTAAGAGTCTCAACGAGAAGTGCGTGGGGAACGCGTCCGTCAAGGATAGTTACCTTGCGAACGCCGTGGTGAATAGCGTCGATACAGCACTGAACTTTCGGGATCATACCGCCGCTGATGATACCCGTGTCAAACAATTCCTGCGCACCCTTAAGGTCGATGCAAGGAATTATCGAGGTGTGGTCGTCCTTATCGCGAAGGATTCCCTCGATATCGGTCATCGTTATAAGCGTTTCTGCTCCGAGCGCGCCTGCAATGAATGCCGCCGCAGTGTCTGCATTGATGTTATAAACGTTGCCGTCGGCATCACAGCCGAGGGTCGAAATTACGGGAATATATCCCTTTTCAAGAAGGTCGTTAACCATCGTAACGTCAACGCCGGTGATCTTTCCGACGTATCCGAGGCGCTCGTCCTTCATCTCCGCCTTAATCATATGACCGTCAAGACCGGAAATTCCGATAGCCTTGCCGCCCTTGATCTCAAGGAGATTTACGAGGCTCTTATTGATCTTACCCGAAAGGACCATTTGAACGACGTCAACGGTCTCCTTATCGGTAACACGAAGTCCGTCAACGAACACCGACTCCTTGCCGATCTTTTTAAGCATATCGGTGATCTCAGGACCGCCGCCGTGAACGAGAACTACCTTAACGCCCGTGAGGTGAAGAAGGATTATATCCTCCATAACCTGCTGTTTAAGAGTCTCGTTTATCATAGCGTTTCCGCCGTACTTAACGACGATGATCTTGTTATAATATTTCTGAATATAAGGGAGCGCCTGAGTAAGTATAACGGCGCGCTGAGCGTTGGTTATTTCAAGATTTTCCATTAGGTTCTGTAATCTCCGTTAATTTTTACGTAGTCATAAGTAAGGTCGCATCCCCAAGCGGTAGCCGATGCATCGCCGTCAAGAAGCTTGACCGAAATGGTGATTTCCTTTTCAAGAAGGATCTCCTTTGCGATCTCCTCCGAGAATGCAACACCCGCGCCCATCTCGCATACCGAGATCTCGCCCTTTGCCGACTTAAAGGAAACCGAGGTCTTGTTAACGTCAACCGACGCACCGCTATATCCGATAGCGCAAAGAACTCTTCCCCAGTTTGCATCCGAACCGAACATCGCCGCCTTAACGAGCGAGGAGCAGATAACGCTCTTCGCAATTATCTTTGCATTCTCTTCGTCGCACGCGCCCGAAACCTCGCATTCAAGAAGCTTGGTAGCTCCCTCTCCGTCTGCCGCGATCATACGGCAAAGTTGCATATTAACGGTGTTAAGCGCCTTCATAAACTCGTCGAAGTCCTCACCGTCTGCGGTGATCTCCGAGTTGCCCGCCATACCGTTTGCAAGAACGGTAACCATATCGTTGGTCGAGGTGTCACCGTCAACGCTTATCATATTAAAGGTGTTTTTAATATCGCTTGAAAGTGCCTTTGAAAGCATTTCGGAGCTGATAGCACAGTCGGTAGTGATGAAAACGAGCATCGTTGCCATATTGGGATGGATCATACCCGATCCCTTTGCAATACCGCCCATCTTGCACTCCTTGCCGCCGATGGTAAAGGAGATAGCAACCTCTTTTTTAACCGTGTCGGTGGTCATAATGCCCTCTGCCGCCATATCGCTTCCGTCGCTCGAAAGCGACTTTACAAGCTCGGGAATGCCCGCCTTTATCGGCTCGATATCAAGAGGCTGACCGATAACGCCGGTCGATGCTACGACAACGTCGTCACTATTTATATTAAGCTCCTTTGCAAGAAGCTCGCAGGTAAGAGTAGCGATCTCAATGCCGTTTGCATTGCAAGTGTTCGCGTTACCGCTGTTGCAGATAACTGCCTGCGCCTTTCCGTCTGCGATATTATTCTTAGTAACGGTAAGGGGCGCGCCCTTGACCTTATTGGTCGTATATACTGCCGCCGCAGAGGCAACCTTTTCGGAATAGATAAGGGAGATATCCCTCTTCATTCTGTTCTTGCGGATTCCGCAATGAACGCCGCCGGCAGTAAAGCCCTTTGCGGCACAAACTCCGCCGTTTATAATCTTCATAATTAATTTCCTTAATAATTAAATAACTAAAGTCTTCGTTTTGTCAGTGCCAAGCACTATGTTTAAGCATTCTACCGCCGCGCCCGAAGCGCCCTTGCCGAGATTATCGTATCTTGCAACGGCAATAAATCTCTCGGGATTGCCGTGAACCGATATCTCCATTGAGTCGTAGTTGGAATATGCCGCAGATGAAAGGAATCCGGCCTCGTCTGCCTCGGCGTTATACTTAACCATCGGGCCCGTGTAATATTTTGCGTAAGCAAGCTTAACGTCCTCGATAGTTTTGCCCTCGGTCAACCACTCCGAGAAGAGCGGAAGCGTTACTTCCATTCCGGAGTAGAAGTTTGAAACGATGGGTGAGAATACCGGCGCGTTTTTAAGACCGGTGATAGCCGTCATTTCGGGGAGATGCTTGTGTGTCTGCTTGATACCGTACTGACGGGGTGCTGAAAGGAGCGGGTCAAGCTCGTCAACCTCATACTCTGCGATCATCTTCTTTCCGCCGCCCGAATAACCGGTAAGAGAATGGCAGGTAAGAAGAGCGTCCTTTGAAATAATTCCCTCTTTGATAAGGGGGTAAACGAGCGCGATGAATCCGCCCGCGTGGCAACCGGGAACTGCGATTCTCTTGCTGTTTTTGATCTTCTCCTCGAAGCTCTCGTCAAGCTCGGGGAAACCGTATGCCCATGCGGGATTGGTTCTGTGCGCGGTCGAGGTGTCGATAACGACCGTGTTCGGATTTTCGATCATCGATACCGCTTCGATCGCCGCATCGTCGGGAAGACAAAGGAATGCTATATCAGCCTCATTCAAAATCTCTTTTCTTGCGGCGGGGTCCTTTCTCTTTTCTTCGGGAAGCGAAATTATCTGAATATCGTCTCTTGCGGAAAGTCTTTCCTCAATTCTAAGACCCGTAGTGCCTGCCTTGCCGTCTATAAATACCTTTTTCATTTAGCCTTCTCCGTTAAAAACTTTCTTACGAACTCTATCTGATACGCAACGCTCTCGTACCCCGTCGAGCCTGCGGAAATTCTCTTTCCTACGCAGGTCTCAAGCGAGATCTCGTTATAAAGGTCAGCATCGAAAACGTCGCTATACACCTTGTACTCGTCAAGGGGCATCTCGTCAAGAGTAATATTCTTCTTAATACAGTCGGCAACTATACCGCCAACGATCTTGTAAGCAGTTCTAAAGGGGAGGCCCTTCTTGGTAAGATAGTCTGCAAGGTCGGTCGCGTTGATGAATCCGCGCTTTGAGGCGTTATACATATTCTCCTTCAAGGGCTTCATCGTCTCGATCATCGGGATGAATACCTCAAGGCACTTGATAACCGTCTCGGTAGCATCAAAGATCGCTTCCTTATCCTCCTGCATATCCTTGTTATAAGCGAGAGGGAGACCCTTAAGCACGGTGAGAGTTGCCATAAGATCACCGTAAACTCGGCCGGTCTTTCCGCGAACGAGCTCCGCCATATCGGGGTTCTTCTTCTGCGGCATTATGGACGAGCCGGTGGTGTACGCATCGTCAAGCTCAACGAACTTGAATTCCCAGCTCGACCAAAGGATTATCTCCTCGGAGAAACGGGAAAGATGCATCATTATAAGCGCGAATGCCGCCTCGAGCTCGACGCAGTAATCTCTGTCCGAAACGCCGTCAATGGAGTTTTCGGTGATACCGTCAAAGCCGAGCCCCTCGGCAACCATTCTTCTGTCGGTGGGATAGGTCGTTCCCGCAAGGGCGCAAGAGCCGAGCGGAGAATAATTCATTCTTGCGATAGCATCGTCAAGCCTCGTTACGTCACGCATAAGCATCATCGCATAAGCAAGAAGATGCTGTGCGAAGGTGATAGGCTGTGCTCTCTGAAGATGAGTATATCCCGGCATTATAGCGTCGGTATTTTCACTCGCCTTGTTGACGACGGCGGAAATAAGCGCAAGAAGCATTTCTCTTATAACCGCAACCTCGTCGCGCATATAAAGTCTGAGATCAAGAGCAACCTGATCGTTACGGCTTCTCGCCGTATGAAGCTTTTTGCCCGCATCTCCGACGCGCTTGGTGAGCTCCGCCTCAACGAACATATGAATGTCCTCTGCGCCCTCGTCAAAAGGAAGCGCGCCCGACTCAATATCCGAAAGAATCGATGAGAGCCCCGAGCATATCGAGTTATACTCCGCCTCGCTGATTATTCCCTTCGCCGAGAGCATAAGCGCGTGCTCCATCGAGCCGCGAATATCCTGGCGATACATTTTTTTATCAAAGCTTATTGATGAATTGAAATCGTCCGCAACGGCGCTGACCGCGCCGCTGGTACGTCCTGCCCACATTTTTTCCATTATTTTAATTCCGTATTATTTCTTATTTTTTGCGTTAACCTGTGCCTGAACCTTGATGGGAAGACCGTAAAGGTTGATGAATCCTGCGGAATCAGCCTGGTTGTAAACCTCGTCCTCGCCGAAGGTAGCAAGCTCTTCGGAGTAGAGCGCATAGTCGCTCTTAACGCCTGCCTTAATGATGTTACCCTTGTAGAGCTTAAGTCTTACAGTACCGGTAACGTTCTCCTGAGTCTTCTCAACGAATGCGGAGAGAGCCTCGCGGAGAGGAGTGAACCACTGACCGTTGTAAACGAGGTCTGCGAAAGTGATCGCAAGCTCGCTCTTCTTGTGAGCGGTCATCTTATCAAGGGTGAGAGTTTCAAGATAGTTGTGTGCGAAGTAAAGGATAGCTCCGCCGGGAGTCTCGTACACGCCGCGGCACTTCATACCAACGAGACGGTTTTCAATGATATCGAGAAGACCGATACCGTTCTTTCCGCCAACCTCGTTAAGAGCGAGGATGATTTCCTTTGCGCTCATCTTCTTGCCGTCGAGAGCTACGGGAACACCCTTTTCGAAATCGAGGGTGATGTAGGTGGGCTTGTCGGGTGCTTCAAGGGGAGAAACGCCCATTTCAAGGAAGCCCTTCTTCTCATACATAGGCTCGTTCCAAGCATCCTCAAGGTCAAGACCCTCGTGGGAAAGGTGCCAAAGGTCCTTATCCTTGGAGTAGTTGGTCTCGCGGGTTATCTTAAGGGGAATGTTGTGTGCCTCTGCGTAATGGATCTCTTCCTCACGAGACTTGATAGTCCACTCGCGCCAAGGAGCGATAACGTGCATATCGGGCGCGAACGCCTTGATTGCAAGCTCGAAACGAACCTGGTCGTTGCCCTTACCGGTACAACCGTGACAGATTGCGTCTGCACCCTCTGCAAGAGCGATCTCAACGATTCTCTTTGCGATTATGGGACGTGCGAACGAAGTACCGAGCATATACTCTTCGTAAAGAGCACCTGCCTGAACGGTGGGGATGATGTAATCGTTAACGAATTCCTCGGTGAGATCCTCGATGTAAAGCTTGGATGCGCCGGTCTTAAGAGCCTTCTCTTCAAGGCCTTCAAGCTCGTCTGCCTGACCTACGTTACCCGATACAGCGATAACCTCGCAGTTATTGTAGTTTTCCTTGAGCCACGGAATGATGATAGAAGTATCAAGTCCTGCCGAATATGCAAGCACTACCTTTTTGATGTTTTTCTTATCCATTTTTAAATCCTCCGATTTGTTTGGCTTTCGCCTTTTTTAGCCGTAAGAGAGTCGAACTAACAAGCCTTGCGACGATAAATTTTAGTGTCTTTCGCCGTAGTAAGCCTTGTAAAGTCCGCACTTAACTGCGGCTCACTACAACAAAATCAACAAAAAATTTATTCGCCGTAAGGTGTGAAGCAGTTTTGAAAGAATAGATTTTTTCATAGACGAGCCAAATTTTTCGAGGAATATGCTGATATTTAAGAAAAATTCGGTGATGTATTTGGAAAAATCTATCTTTCCAAACCTTATCAGTTCGATTCTCTTACGGCTAAGATGATGATATTTTACCACTAATTGAATAAATATGCAATAGTTTTTCCCAAAAAATATCAAATTCGTCGATATGCACTATTAGTTTAAAATTTCTTTATATGCATTTTAGTAATAATTAGCGGCTTTTTATGCATTTTCAGTGCATATTAATGCATATTTATTCATCCAATGCATCTGCGTATGCATTTTCAGATTTGCTTTCGGTAAAATTTCGAAAAAATTTCGTTTGCGAAATGCTGGACTTTTATGAAAATAGGTGTTAGAATATAAATAAAAACCTAAGAGGTATAATATAATGAATGAACTTATAAAAGCTTATATTGAAAAGAACAAGGAAGAGGTAATAGCCGTCCACCGCGAGCTCTGCCTTATTCCCGCTCCCTCGCACCACGAGGAAAAGCGCGCCGAGTTCTGCAAAAATTGGTTTCACTCCTACGGTATGACCGATGCGTATATAGACGAGGCTCTTAACGTCATCTGCCCCTACAATGCCGAGGGCAAAAACGACCTCACGGTATTCGTTGCACATACCGATACGGTGTTCCCTGATACCGAGCCTATGCCCTATATCGACGACGGTGAGAAGATCTTCTCCCCCGGCGCAGGTGATGACACCGCAAGCCTCACCGTTCTTATGTTTGTCGCTCGCTTCTTCTATGAAAACAAGGTGAAATCGGGCGGAGTCCTCTTCGTTGCAAACTCCTGTGAAGAGGGCCTCGGAAACTTAAAGGGCACAAGACAGATATTCAAGGACTATGAAGGAAGAGTAAAGCAGTTCATTTCCTTCGACTCATCAAACTTCAACTACGCGGCTGACAGATGCGTCGGCTCTTGCAGATATTCTGTAACGGTAAAAACCAAGGGCGGCCACTCTTGGGGCAAATTCGGCGAGAAAAACGCGATCGCCGAGCTCTCTTCGATAATTAACAAGATCTACTCGATCGACCTCCCTGTAAAAGAGGGCAAAAAGGTCAGCTATAACGTCGGCGGTATTTCGGGCGGCACGTCGGTAAACACCATCGCGCAGGAAGCGAATATGCTCTGCGAATATCGCTCGGACGACGAGGAACTTCTCGCGTTTATGAAAAATAGATTCGCCGAGATATTTGAGTCGGCAAAAAAGGACGACGTGTGGGTTGAGGTCGAGGTTATCGGCGAGCGCCCCTGCGCAGGAGCGGTTGACCTTAACGAGATCGAAAAGCTCAAGGAGATCGCAAACTCCGTAGCGCTTGAGGTTACCGGAAATCCTCTTAATTACAAGGCATCCTCTACCGACTGCAATATTCCCCTCTCGCTCGCCATCCCCGCACTCTGCATCGGAGTTATCTGCGGCGGCGGCGCGCACACCCGTGAAGAATTTATCATAAAATCCTCGTTCATCCCCGGTCTTGAAATAGGAATCAAGGCGGCGATCAAATTTGCCAATCACTGATAGACAAGGAGAAAGGTCATGAAGCTTATTGCAGCAGGCGACGCCATAATCGGAAGAAGAATTCAGCCCGACTATAAGGGCTACGACGAGCTTTGCCCCTATATCGAGAGCGCGGACGGCGCGTTTTTCAACCTTGAAACCACTCTTAACGAGGAAGGCGAATGCCCCGCGGCGGCTCTCTCGGGCGGCACTTATATAAGAACCACCCCGAAGGTGCTCGGCGACCTTGAGCGCTTCGGATTCAATATGACTACCTTTAATAATAACCACGCGTTTGACTTCTCTGTCGAGGGATTTCATTCAACGCTTGAAGCGCTTGAAGCAACAGACCTCGTTCACGCAGGCGCGGGAAGAACTCTCGGCGAAGCATCAAAGCCGAAATATCTTGACACGAACGCAGGCAGGATCGCGCTTATATCGGTCAACACGAACTTTTCCCCCGATATGATCGCAGGCGAGCAGAATTCACGCGTTCCCGGAAGAGCGGGCATAAACGGTATTCGCATCGAAAAATTCGTTAGAGTTACCGAGCGTGAGTTTGGGTTCGTCAAGGAGCTTGCGGAGAAAACCGGAATCAACGTTTCAAGAAACATTACCGTAAAGGAAGGCTACTATCAGCCGACCAAAACCAACGAAGAATTGCTCGGAGAGCTTAAATTCGTCCTTGGCGACAAGTGCGAATTCGTTATGCAAATGAACCGAATAGACGTAGACCGTGTTAAAAAAGCGATCTACGAAGCAAAGCTCCAAGCAGATTATATTATGGTTTCGATCCACTCGCACCAGTTGAGCGGCGATGCAAAGGAGAACCCCTCGCAGTTCCTCATCGACTTCGCGCACGAGTGCATTGATGCGGGCGCAAACGCAATAATCGGACACGGCCCTCACCTTCTTCGTCCGATCGAGGTCTATAAGGATTGCCCTATCTTCTATTCGCTCGGCGACTTCATCCTCCAGCTCTATAACATCGAATTTGCGCCCTCCGAGTTCTTTGCAAAGGTCGGAGTTCCCGATAACTCAACCGTCCACGATCTTCTTAAAACGAGATCAAAGGATTTCACCGTCGGCCTTATGACCGACCCGAGAATGTTCCTCACCATCCTTCCTATGTGGGAAGCCGACGGGGGCAAAATGACGAAGCTTCGCCTCATTCCCATTATGGGCAATATGGACGGCAATAAGTCAGAGATCGGACTCCCCCGACTTATATCCCCCGAAAAGATCGTTGATTACCTCGGTAAGATGTCCGCTCCTTACGGAGTAACGCTCACCGCAGCAGACGACGGACTTATAGACGTTACCTGGTAAAAAGAATAAGAAACAACAAGAGCCGCGGCGATTGCCGCGGCTCTAAAATTTTACTTTCTGTATTCCTTAAAGGGAAGGATATTTCCGGAGAACGAGGGCTTAAGAACGAAGGAGAAGTCAAATTCCTTCTCGGTTATTCTGTACTGCTCGTCAAGCTCGGGTCCACAGGAGTTTGAACCGATTCCGGCGTTGCGGTAATCGATAATTACGGTCGTGTCCTTCTCGGGAACAAGCTCGTAATCGTGGTCGAATCCGGTGAGATAATGGGGATCGTAGTGCGACACGGAGAGGGAGAACGACTTGCCGGAGAAGTAGAGGCCGTAGCCTGCAACCGAGGTAACGTCTGCCCACTTGCATCCGTAGTGAGAGGAGTTCTCCTGCGGACGAACGTAGTGCTCAAAGTTATCGGTCGCGGTAGTCTTGAAGAGTCCGATTCTCGATGCGAGTCTCTTATCCTCGTATGACTCGTACGGGCCGTAGCCGAAGTATCTCACGTCCTCGCATCCCTCGGGCATTCTGATCTTAAAGCCAAATCTCGGAAGCGGGGGAAGAGCTGCAAACACCTCGCCGTTAACGCCTCTGCCGAGTCTTGCCTTAACGTCGATCTTAACCTCTTCGCCATAGCCAAACGAGTAGTCAACGTCGGCATAGACTGCGGGCGCTACGCCGGGCGCGCCGACGAGTACCACGGAGGACACCTTAACGATTCCGTCCTCAAGGCTTGCCTTGCAATCGATGCAGTTGGTTTTCTCGTGGTCAAAGTAGTTATATTCCCAGGTCTTGCGAATCTTTCTGTCGTTATCCGTGGGTGCGCGCCAAATAGTGGGAACGATAGGCGCTGTAATCATTTGTTTACCGTTTGCAAGGATGCTCTCAATGCATCCCGAGTCCTTACCGATGGTATAAACGGTCTCTCCGACCGATACCGTGTAAGAAATTTGAGTTTCAGAGAGGACGGGCACGCTCTTCTTTTCGTCCTTAACTGCGATCTCTTCGGATATGATAAACTGCTCCGAGCCGATCTCGTATCCCGCGTCTGCCCACTCGGTAGCGACATTCTGTCTGATATAGATATTAAGGGTGGTGAACGCCTTTTTCTCAACTTCAATTCTATAGGTTCTCGAACGCTCGGCGGGTATATTAAGTGCGCCGATACAGCCCGACTTTGTTACCTTGCCGTCAACCTCAACCGTATAATGAAGCGAAAGGTCGGAAAGGCTTGTGAAGTGGCGGAGGCTCGTTACCTTAAGCGCGCCGTCGTTATACTCGATTCTGAGGGGCTTATGAACCTCGCGGAGCTCTTTCATTCCCGTATGCTCGCGTCTGTCGGGATAAACGAGACCGTCAACGCAGAACGAGCCGAGGTGCGGGAACTCTCCCGAGTCGCCGCCGTAGATGTACTTGGGATTTGCGAATACGTTATCTCCCGTTGCAACCGAGTGATCGAGGAACTCCCAAACGCAACCGCCAAACCAGTGGTCGTGCTTATAAATGAGATCCCAATATTTTTTAAGGTCTCCGGGGCCGTTACCCATAGCGTGTGAATACTCGCACATAAAGAAGGGCTTCTTGCACTTCTTGCTTGCGTAGTAGGCTATATCGGAGTTATGGGGATACATTCTGCTTAGTACGTCGGTATACGAGATATAAATTTCGGGAGTCTTATCGGTATCTCTCGTTTTGATAATTCCCTTTTCGATATGATACGCTCTGCGCGATTCGTCTTCAACGTGAACGAGTCTTGAGGGGTCTCTCATCTTGAAGTAGTCCGACATCGCCTTATGGTTGATACCAACGCCCGACTCGTTACCGACCGACCACATAATTATTGAAACGTGGTTCTTATCGCGTTCAAGCATTCTTGCCGCTCTGTCGATATACGCGCCTGCCCATTCGGGATTATTGGTGATTATATGATCAATCTCCGCGCGCATCGCTCCGTGGCATTCAAGGTCCGCCTCATCGCAAACGTAGAATCCGTAAAGATCACAGAGCTCAAGGAATCTCGGATCGTTCGGGTAATGGCTCGTTCTTATCATATTAACGTTGTTGCGCTTAAGTATCATAAGGTCGCGCTTCATATGCTCCATCGGAGTCGCGTGACCGAGCATCGGATGGCTGTCGTGGCGGTTAACGCCCTTCGCCTTTACCTTCTTGCCGTTTATGTAAATAACGCGGCCAATTACCTCGATCCTTCTTGCGCCCGCCTTGATAACGATGACCTCGTTGCCGCACTCGACAACCACCGTGTAAAGATAGGGGTCTTCGTCGCTCCAGAGTCTTGCGTTCTCAACCGATGCAAAATCGATTCTTCCGAGCGACTCGATCTCTGCCGCCACGCTCTCGATCTCAGCTCCCTCACCGTCAAGGAGAGTTGCCTTAACCTCGGTCTTTCCATTCGTTTCGATCTCGCAGGAGAAGTCGGCGATCGAAAAATCGTCCGAAAGGTCGCACTTAACGAAAATATCGTTAACTCTCACCTTATCGCGGCAAAGAAGATATACCTCGCGGAAGATACCCGATGCGCGGAACATATCCTGGTCCTCAAGATACGAGCCCTCGCACCATTTCAAAACGAGAACCTGAATCTTGTTCTCCCCTGCTTTAACGAACTTGGTCACATCAAATTCGCTAGTCATGTGGCTGACCTGGCTATATCCGACGAACTCATCATTTATGAAAAGATAGAAACAGGAATCAACGCCCTCGAAATTGAGCATTATATCCTTATCCTTAAGATCATCCGAAGAGAGCGTGAAGCTTCTCGAATAAAGTCCCGCAGGATTTTCCGCAGGGATATATGGGGGATTCATCTGGAACGGATAGTCAACGTTCGTGTACTGAATTCCATCATAACCGCGACCGAGCGCGTTCTGCCAATTCATCGGCACGTCGAGCTTATCGGTGAAAACGATCTCCGTAATTCTAGGATCGGGAACCTCGGTGACCGAGTTATAGAATTTGAAATCCCAAGTACCGATCAAGGTCTTATAATACGATGAATAATCTCTCACACCACAGCTCGCCTCTTCCTTTGAAGCAAAGGGAACGAAATAGGCTCTCGGCGCTTCGCACCCAACGTGAAGATGCTTTAACGACTTGTGATAATCAAAAATTCCAAAAGGCATAATATTCTCCATTCCGTCGCAAAAGCGACCGTTCAATTATAATTTTATACTTACCTCAGCGCTTATAAGCTCCTCGGTCACTTCCCCGCGGCGAACTATCAGCGCGCCCGTGTCGGAAATATCGAGAGCCGTCGCGGTGAAGACCTCGCCCGTAAGCCTCCTTACCTCGACCGTCCTGCCAAGCACGACCGATAGGGCGCGATATTCCGAAAGGATCACCTCACCGTCGTTTAGCGCGAGGAATTCATTTACAAATTCGAGGCAAAGCGCGTCTCTGTCAACTATAGCTCCGCACTCATCCTCAAGTGTCGTGACGATATCCGCGATCTCGGGTGAAAACTCCCGCCTCGCAAGGTTAACCCCGAATCCGAGAGCGCATAGCTTAAGATTGCCGTCGCCGTCAAATTCGACCCCCTCGGCAAGGATGCCCGCAAGCTTTCTTCCATTAACGAAAAGATCGTTTACCCACTTTATTCCGACGACAAGTCCCGAGAGCTTCCTTATCGCTCTGGCAAGAGCCACCGCCGCCCTGATGGTAATAAAAACGGCGTTTCCCGACCTTTCGGGAGAGAAGAGGAGGGTCGCGTAAAGCCCGCCCTTCTCCGATTCAAACGATCTGCCGCGTCTGCCTCTGCCCTCACTCTGCCTATCGGCGATAAAGAGCGCAGGAATCTCAGCCAAGGCGCACCTTGCATACTCGCGAGCCCTTGTGTTCGTAGAATCTGTGGTTTCGTATCTGAAAATTTTCATTCGCAAACCTTTGTTTATATAAAGTTCTATATATTATTTAATCAAAGTATATCATACACTACTAACAAAGTCAAGTGAGAACGCATATTTTCCGATGCTTTGGGAAAGATATGGAAAAAGAGATTTTATCGGGAGCGCATCTATGCCGAAATTATCTGCCGACTACCACGAAAATATATCAGAAATTGCGACACGCCTACGGGTCAAGGAGAGCTTTGACCTTATCCGTCGCGATCTTTCCGTCTCGGGGCTTGGAGTGAGCTTCTTTTATATCGACGGTTTTATAAAGGACGCCGAGCTCCAGCGCGTTATGCAGTTTATGCTCTCCCGCACAGCGCCGATATCTGCAGACGAGGCGCTCTTCACCCTGCCGTACGTTGAGGTCGATAAGACCGACGATCTTGATATTCTCACAACCTCCGTTCTCGCGGGTCAGGCGGCGGTAATAGCCGAAAGTTTCGGCGGCGAAGCGATCCTGATAGACGCGCGCACTTACCCTGCGCGAAGCACCGAAGAGCCCGACAGTGACCGCGTTATGCAGGGCGCGCACGACGGATTCGTTGAGACCCTCGTTATGAACACCGCTCTTATACGAAGAAGAATTCGTGACGAGCGCTTAACTATGCGGCATTTTAATATGGGCGGCTCGTCAAAGACCGACGTCGTTATGTGTTATATGAACGGCGTTGCCGACGAAAGGCTCGTCAATACGATCGCAAAAAAGCTTGAAAGCGCAAAGCCAAGCTCGCTGACACTCGGCTTTCAGAGCCTTGCCGAAACCCTCATTCGCAAGGCGTGGTATAACCCATTCCCGAAAATAAGGACGACCGAGCGCCCCGATACCGCCGCGGCACAAGTGCTTGAGGGGAGCATACTCGTAATTTGTGACACGTCCCCCCAGGTAATGATACTCCCGACCTCGATCTTTCATTACCTTGAACAAACCGACGACTATTATTTTCCTCCCCTCACGGGCTCTTATTTAAGGCTCGTGCGTGTGGCGATACTTATTCTTTCTGTCGTTATAACTCCGCTTTGGTATCTTTCAATCGAATATATCGACTCCTTGCCAAGCTCTCTTTCATTCCTCGTTCCAAATTCACCGGGCGCGCTCCCGATAATATTGCAGCTTTTCCTCGTTGAGCTTGCAATCGACGGGCTGAAGATCGCCTCGATGAACACCCCCGATATGCTGTCAAACTCACTCTCTATCGTCGGCGCGCTTATACTAGGCGACTTCGCCGTTGAGGTCGGGTGGCTATGCCCCGACGTTATACTTTATATGGCGTTCGTCGCTATTGCAAACTTCGCGCAACAGAATCACGAGCTCGGTTACGCCCTAAAGTTTATGCGCGTTTTAACCCTTGCGCTCGTTTTCTTCCTCGGGATCTTCGGCTTCTTTATCGGTATGCTTATTCTCACCCTCGCGGTTATAACAAACCGCACCGTGACGGGCGGTGGATACCTCTCTCCCCTCGTTCCATTCTCCAAAAAGGGTATAAAAAGGCTCTTGTTCCGTAGCAAAAAGCACGATTTTATAGATGAATCAGCCAAAAACAACAAAAAATGACCTAGTAAAAGTGGCATAAAAGTTAATTTTTCAAATTACCTATTGCAAAAATATTAAAAATGTAGTAGAATATATTGGAATAGATATAAAAGAAAGGCGGTGAGCCAGATGGGCAGAAGGCTTAACGAGCGTTTCCTCGCAAGCTATATAGAGCTTGATAAAGACTGCTGTGAAAAATTCGGTGTCGCTACGGGCGGCATAACCGAGTATATAAATCGTCTTAACAACGCGCGCTTTGCTCCCGGCAGAGAAGAGGCGTTGCCAAGACTCGTAAGATACAGAAACCTGCGCAACAAGATGGCTCACGAGCTTGGGTCACTTCGCAAGATGAACGACGTCGTCAAGGCGGACGTTAAGTGGCTTCGCAAATTTGATAAGGATATAATCAAGCACCGCGACCCCATTTCTTCCTATCTGAAGAGGGCGCGCCGCTATGCAAGGCACAGAAGAATCAAGAGATATATTACGGCGGCATCCGTCGTTGCTCTCGTTACGATGGGCGTTATTATATATTTTCTCTTAAAGAATCGATAAGGAATTTAAAATGCTTGCAAATTATCATACTCACACGTACCGTTGCAAACACGCCACGGGCACTGATGAAGAATATATATTAAAAGCTATTGCCGAGGGTGTCAAAATCCTCGGCTTTTCCGACCATGCGCCATTTATCTATCCCGAGGGATACGTGTCCTACTATAAAATGACACCCGATGAGGCTTCGGAATATTTCGCCTCGTTAAGCGCCCTCAGGGATAAGTACGCCGATAAGATCGAGATACACATCGGATACGAGTCGGAGTATTATCCCGAGCTTTGGGAAAGAACGTTCGCCTTTTGGAAAAACGAGAACACCCCCGAATACCTTATCCTCGGTCAGCATTACATAAGCGAGGAATACGCAACCGTCGGCAACGTACATTCATACGGGGGCACGGACGATCCGATGATCCTCAAAAAATACGTCGACCTTATCGTCGAGGGCTTGAGCACGAAAAGGTTCACCTACCTTGCCCACCCCGACGTCGTAAGCTTCCGCGGAAGCCCCGATGATTACGAGCGCGAAATGACGCGCCTTATGACCGAGGTAACGAAATTAAATATCCCGATCGAATTAAACCTTCTCGGAATCTCGGAGGGGCGCAATTACCCGACCGACGCGTTCTGGAGAATCGCATCGAAATTCAGTCCGAGAGTTATCCTCGGATGCGACGCTCACGATCCCGAAAGCGTCGCCGACAGATCCAACATAACGAAAGCCCTGAAATACGCGGACAAGCATTCGCTCAACGTTATAGAAAGCCTGCCTCTCATAAATCCTTTCCCGGAGATTGTGTAAATGAAACTTTACGATTTGGAATTTAAGCGCATCTTTTCAACGAGCAATCGAAGAAAATACCGCTTACCCGTCGGCGAGATGAGCTTTTTGAACGATTTTATCGGTGATAAACGCTCCGATCTCTACCCCGTGTTAAATTCAAGCGGTGATATAATCGAGTCAGTCAATGACGGCAGATACACCGTATCAAGTGATAACGGAGGCTCTGTAACGAGACTCATCGGCGCATTCTTCCCATACTACACCTATTCGCTCCGTGTTTGTGAGTTGTCCTCGGCAAGAGTCGGGATAAGCCTTAACCACCCGAAATATAAGCTCCTTATAAGCTTCTCTTCAACCGATGCATCGATTGAATTTATGGGCCGCGTTATACTTAAGCAGGACTGCGATATCAAAAAAGATGACGTCGTTTCGGTCACCTTCCGCGCGGGCGGCATCAGTATATACAGACTCCGCGATGAAATTGAATCCCTTATCGGCGACTATTGCGATAACGCAAACGACTCGGCAATAAAGAATCTCTCCGAAAACGGACTTTACGCGCTCCTCTCCGAGAAGATATACAAAGAGGCGCCCGCGGCGCTCACACTCTCGCTCGGCAAGAAATCACTCGTTAAGCTTTCCGAGGTTTCGGCGTGTCTCTTTGGCGGTATCGGACAAGCCGATATAAGACCGATGAAATACGAAAACGGCGAGGTGGTGACCGAGGGCGGCAGAGTTTTCCTCACCGCATCCGAGAGGCTTGAAACGGGAGCATACCAGAGCATACTCTCCTGGCTTCCTACAACGTCTGATATAAGAATGGAGGGCGCGCTCTTCTTCGACCTTG
>JAZLEH010000219.1:0-2370 GCA_045615165.1 Eubacteriales bacterium
GATATCTACTTGACAAAGCCCTTATATATATGATAAAATAATATGAATAATTATATGCGGAGGGGCTTATGCTTAAGGTAGAAAGAATCAGCGTTTGCAATATGGAGAATGCTATCAGAGGAGCGCGTAATCCAATGAACAGCTGGGCGCGTATGGATAGCTATTATAACGAGAAGGGCGAATTTATTCTCGGAGAGAATGATTTGACTTTGGCATCCAAGCTTGCGGTTGCGGGAAGCGACCACAGAAAGTTTTTGCGCCAGATAATCGTTTCGATGGATATTACCGCACCGCTCTATTGGTGGAAGGAATTTGATACTTACAAGGTTGGCACGGTTGCAAATTCGACCTCAACCATGCATAAGATACAGGCAAAGGAGTTTTCACGCGATGATTTCTCTTGCGACCGTATGACTGACGATGCGCTTGCGGTTCTCGACTCCGTCATCAACTATCTTGAGGGAGAGCGCGTTAAGTTCAACGAAACGAAAAATCGCGAGCATTGGCACAATATGATTCAGCTCTTGCCCTCGTCATTCAATCAGATGCGCACTGTTTCGATGAACTACGAGGTTCTTATCAATATTTATTACGCCCGTAAGAGCCATAAGCTTGCCGAGTGGCACGTGCTTTGCGATGCTATCAAGTCTCTTCCTTACGCAGAGAATCTTATACTTGTTAAAAAAGAGAGCGAAATATGAAAAAGAATTTGAAAATAGCCTTGGCTTCTCCGATCATAAAGCTTTGTGATCCGAGGCACAACGCCGAGGTTTTCGCGGAGTGCGCTCTATCGGCTGAAAGGTCGGGCGCAGACGTAATAGTATTTCCCGAGCTTGCCTTGACGGGTGCGACCGCCGGTGACCTTTATTTCCAGGACGTGCTTATCAGTGCGGCAGACGCGGCTCTTGAATCCTATATAAAAGCTACCGCAGAGCTTAAAATTATGAGCTTTATCGGTCTTCCCGTAAGGTGTGACGGAATTCTTTATAACTCCGTTGCGTGTGTCAGCGAGGGCGAGATTATAGGCGTTACCGCATCGGGCTTGGCAACGAGGCACTTTGCCGCTATTCGCGGTGAGGTTGACGCCACGCTTGCTTCGAGAAGCGTTACGCTTGCCCGCGATAATATTTACACCGATGAGGAAACCGATTCGGATATATTCGTCAAGGTTGGCGACGATAACGCGTATTCTAGCGACGGAGTTGACGTTATAATAAATCCCGTTGCAATGAGCGAGTATATCGGTCTTGCCGATGAAAGACGCGCGTTCGCAAATGAAATATCCTCATCCCTCGGCGTTGCTTTCGTGCTTGTCGGAGCGGGCGAGGGAGAGAGCGGAACTGACGGAATCTACGCATCGCCCCGTCTCGTTTCGATCGGCGGCGAGACGGTTACCGAATCCAAGCTTTTCAGCACCGATATCGTTTATTCCGAGATCGTCCGCAAGCGCTCGTTCAAGGCGAAGAGAATCGAGCCGCAGGCATTCGCGGCGGTAAGATCCCCCTTCATTCCGAAGGACTCTGAGGCGGCGTTTGCGCTTGCGCTTGAAATACAGTCAAGAAGCCTTGCGCTTCGTATTAAACGCGCTTATGCGAAAACGGCGGTTATCGGCGTTTCGGGCGGTCTTGATTCGACTCTCGCGGTGCTCGTTGCCGCAAAGTCGATGGATATCCTCGGCTACGGCAGAGATAAGGTTATAGCGATTACTATGCCTTGCTTCGGAACGACCGAGAGAACTAAGAGCAACGCACTCGCTCTTGCAGAAGAGCTTGGTTGTTCGGTTAGAACCATTGATATTAAAAACGCTGTAAATCAGCATTTTATAGATATATCCCACGACGAGAAGAAATACGACGTTGTTTACGAGAACGCACAGGCGCGTGAAAGAACGCAGATCCTTATGGATATTGCGAACGCTGAGTCGGGTCTCGTTATCGGAACGGGAGACCTCTCAGAGCTTGCGCTCGGATTCGCAACCTACAACGGCGACCATATGTCGATGTATTGCGTTAACGGCTCTGTTCCGAAGACCCTTATGAGAAGCATTATTGCCTACGCCGCAAAGGAATATAAAAACGAGGGCAACGAAAGGCTTTCCTCCGTTCTTACCGACGTTATAAACACTCCGATAAGCCCCGAGCTTCTCCCGAGTGAAAACGGTGAGAATTCTCAGCATACCGAGAGCATCGTCGGTCCTTACGAGCTACACGATTTCTTCCTCTACTACACCGTGAAATACGGCTTCTCACCCGCAAAGGTATTTGAGCTTTCAAAGGAAGTGTTCACGGATTACGCCGAGGAAGATATCAAAAACTACCTTAACGTCTTTATTCGCAGATTCTTCTCACAGCAGTTCAAGCGCTCCTGCCT
>JAZLEH010000220.1:0-8532 GCA_045615165.1 Eubacteriales bacterium
CACGGAAAGGCATGCGCTACCCTTCTCCCCGCAGTAATGGCTTACAATGCAGAAGCAACCGGTGAGAAGTACCGCGAGATCGCAAGAGCAATGGGCGTTAAGGGCGTTGACGAAATGAGCGTTGAAGAATACCGCAAGGCAGCAATCGACGCCGTTAAGCAGCTTTCTCTCGACGTCGGAATCCCCGCCGACCTCAAGGAGATCGTTAAGCCCGAGGACGTTAAGTTCCTCGCAGAGTCTGCCTTCGCAGATGCTTGCCGCCCCGGCAACCCCAGAGAAACCAGCGTTGAAGAGATCACCGCTCTTTACAACAGTCTTCTTTAATAATATAGTTAAAGCATCCCGATCGAAACCGGTCGGGATGCTTATTTTTATGCTCTTTGTTTTACTCAAGCTCCGCCATGCTTCTGAAAACGGCGTCCGCTATCATAAGATATCCCTCGTGCGTCGGATGCAAACCGTTCGTGCCGACAGGCTCGGTTTGCTTGCATCTTATATTCACCGCCTTTTCGACAGTCGGGAAAGCGTATTCGGAATCGAATTGCGCGCTAACGTTTATAAATTCGAGATATTCCGAATATTCGGGATTACTGCAAAGATTCTCATACGCTTCGTTTAATTCCAATACGTATCTTGAATATCCGTACTTATCGCAGTATGGCAGCTTAGCTCCATAGCTCGCTCCCATTCCCCCCGTAATTGAAGGAACCGTTAATCCCATAATCTTTATTTTGACGCCGGGGAATCCTTCGCGCGCAATGGCGATAAACTCCTTTGCGTTTTCAGCGACTCTTTCGCAGAGCGCCTTCGTTTCATCGGGACTTGATAGATCGACCGAAACCGGAGAATCCGCAATCTCGTTTCCTCCGAGCATTATATAAATATAATCGATCTTATCTACTCCGCACCTTTCCATATACCAAGTGAAATCAAGCGCGCCCTTTTCTTCATTGAAGAACGGCGTTTTTGCTTCATCTGCGTATTTATCTATTTTGATAGAGTCTTTATGCGTCGCATTTTCAACGTGCGTTAAATGAGAATTGACGCTCGGATAAGAGCTAAAGTTGCCAAGACGGAGAAGCTTAAGCATTTTGCTCGTGATCGTTTCAAGCTTCCAAAGGTTTCCGTTCTCATCTCGCCAGGTGGAATGCTGATCGGACGCGTCCATATTATGCTCGCAGGTGAACCACACGCCCGTGGGATTTTTCGTTACGAAGGTTTTCCAAACCCATCCTCCGTATCCTTCGTATCCTATATCTTCGCGTCTTTTAGTTCCTACGAAGTTTATATTTTTGTATCCAAGTCCTCGGGGCTCGCCGTCCTCTGCAGTAAGTCTTCTGTATGCTTCGCACGGCCAAGCTCCGTTTTGCGTTATCGAATCCCCCATACAAAGAACGTTTATAGGCTTTTTAGGCTCGTGCGGCTCTATTGCGCGAAGAATCGTCGATCCGCTTCCAAGAAGCTCCTTTTGCGCCGAATATACGTTTATCGTGAGCTTATATTCTCCTGCTGCGTCGGGTGTAAACTCAAAATATCTCGGACAGTTTTTTCCCACGTCGCATATCGATAAAATATCATATACGTATGGGTTGGGTGCCTCTATAACGCCTCTGTAAAAAAGCTGAAAGGTATCACCAACGACAAGATTAAAATATTTTGGAAGCACCACTCCTATCATATTTAAAATCCTCTCTTACCTTTGATAATACCTTTTAAATTTCAGTATAATTATGCGTTCTTTTTGCCTAAAGCACTATTTGATTTGAGAATTTTTAAGCGCCGAAATGATTTCGTCCTTTGAGAGCGTCGTTTTAATATATTTGCGTGAATCGACCTTAATGGTTGAAAGCTTTTCGTCGCCCGCAACGGGAAGCGCACCCTTGCCGAAGTCCTCGAAATACTCGATCTTATCCTTTCCGACAGGGATCGCAAGCTCGCACGCACCGCTCTTATGCCAGATGGACACAACTCTTTCGCCGAGGCGCTCGAATATGAACGCTCTTACTCCGTCGGGAGTTCCCTTGATTTCTTCGTAAGGAAGGATCTCGTACTCGCCCTTCTCGTTAATTATGATGGTGTACTCGTCTGAGTTATCACGCATTGCCGCCTTTTGCGCGTCGGTGATAACGCCCTTTTGCTTCGCATCCTCCCAGCGTCTTATAACCTCGAGGTTATCCTTGATTCTCGGGATCTCGTTGAAGTTCTTAAATCTCGCGATCATCGTCGCGGGGCAGTTCCACGCAACGGCTCGGCTCATTCCGTATTCGTAGGTATCGGGCTGTGTATCCTTGAAAAGCTCCCACCATCCGAAGTTAACACGGGTGAAGTCCTTTCTCATTTCCTTCGCCGCAACCACGGGGAATTTATCTATCATCGGCTTGAATATATCCGTCGGGAAAACGTCGAACGCATTCGCGCCGCTGAGCATGTGCCAGGAGAAATGCGACTTTGCCGCGCCCTCGCAGAAGAGGGGCTTCTTCTTAAGCTTCGTATAAACTCTGAGCTGTGCGTTCGGAACGTGGAATTCGAACGGAGGATTTACTCCCTCTGAGCCGTCGTAATAAACGAACTCGAAGCCTGCATCGTATACCTCGGAGATCTTATCCGCGATCTCATCCTGAATATCACTGCGCTGATCAAGGTACGCGCTCGTCGCAGAGAACTCGCTTATATCAAGAGTTCCGCCGATCTCGCCGACAGCGTGTGAAATTATATCGGTCTTGAGCGCGCCTCTCTTGCATCCCTCGAAGCGATAGGGTGGCTCTGTCGTATAGCTTTCGTAGGAGATAAGCTCGCCCATAAACATAAGCACGCGGCAATCGGGGTGCATTACGGTATCCGTCGGATCTTCATCAACGTATATCGTCGTGTCGTCAAGTCCGAGCGGACGGGAGAGTGTGAACTTTCTCGTCGTATTAAGTCTTCTGTCAGCCTTGGGAGTTATGTAATGAGTCTTAAATCCTATATGCGTGTGAAGAAAATGGATACCGGGGGTGATTCCCGCCGCCTTAAGCTTTGCTAGCATCTCAACAAGCGAAGCCTTGCCGTTCGGATAATCGGGGCGATAGTTATATTCGCCTGAGCTTACGTAGCCCGCCATATCCTCGTCGCGCTGGAATATCGTTTTGTAGTAGAAGAGGGCAAGACGGAAGCCGCCCGCCTTCATATACTTTATATGCTCGTCAACGTTCGCGGGGCTTATACAGTCGGTCCAATAGATCGAGGAATTGATCATCTCACCGCGGCGGCTCTGTACTCCGCGCGGCATATCAAAATCATTTTCAAGCGAGTCGATAGCATCAAAAAGCTCGTCGGTTTTTGAAACGATAAGTGCCGCCGTGCATCCGCGAAGCTTTATTCCCTTTACCGCATCGGCGGTGAGTATTCTGTAACCGCGGCGCACCTCTGACTCAATGCGCGCGTGGGGCGTAGTTGCAAGAAGATTTACCGCAACCTCATCGTCCCACATAACGTTAAGCCATTTTCCGAAATTCGCCCTGTCTTTAACGGGAAGCTGCATAAGCCTAAACTCCACTGCGGGGGGCGTATCCATCTTAAGATAACCGTAATCGTCCGGATGAACTATAAATCCGTCGAGAGTTGCGGTGATATAAGAATCCGAAACTTTGATCGAAACGACCGCCTCGTAGGGTGCAAGCTCAAATCCGACGATAAGCTTTCCGTCCTCAAGGCGAACTCTGTTTGCGGGATATGTCGTTCTCTTGTTCATATAAATAAGCTTGATCTCGTTATTGAACGGGCGCTCCTGAGTGACTGAGAACAAGGGCATCTTCTCCTCTGCGAGAAGCTCCTCTCCGCTCTCCTTAAGAATAAGGCTCGTCGCGCGGCACGCCTCATCGATCTCAAGCTTCATTTTCGAATTTTCAAATACTATATTCATAAAGGTATCCCCCTTATCGTTATTATGATTTAATTATACTATCCCGCGCCCGATTTGTATTTGCATAATCGTTAATTATTTTTGAATTATCGTAAATTTTGTGATAAAAGCGCAAACACAAGTATTTTTAAAGGAGCTTCGGGCGAAGCTCCTTTAGGTTTAAAATTCAATAAGTATCACCGAGCTATCGTCGATCGTGTCAACGGCGGGCGACCATGAGAGAAGTCTGCGGTCGTCAAGCACGTGCCACTTAGCTCCCGTAAGGTCAATGCCCTCGATATTAAGAGTCTGCTTCTTACCCGAAACGTTGGCGATCATAATTGCGCTCTTTCCGTTATTTGAAGCCGCAACGGCGTAAACTCTGTCGGTATCGCACTCGAGCGCGACCTGCTCGCCGATATTATAAAGCGCGGCGAAAGCGGCAAACGAATAGTAAGCGTGAGTCGGTCGAATGGGATAAACGTTACTCGTGAAGAACACCGAATAACCGCCGATCGTGTAGCGCGCGTCGTAAACGCAAAGCACGTCAACCGGTGCGTTCTGTGAGCCGAGCATAATTGCCGCAACCTGCGCCGCGTGCTCTGCCGTACCGGGCGCAACCGTACCCGTGCCGCGATTTATGCTTACGGGATTCCACTCGTTAAGATGGCTTTCCACCTTTTCGAATCCGAGCTTATCAAGCGCCTTGCGATACCAGAACGCCTCCTCAACGACTCTCCACGGCTCGCGGTAGCTATGCCAAGAGAAGAAGTCGATCGGCGAGGAATGCTCCTTTATATAAGCAAGGAAATCGTAGAAGAAATCGAGGTGATAGAATCTTTCGGGCTCGTCACAAAGAGGTTCAAGCTCCCCCTCAAGCGCGCAGAATCCTATTGCCGCGTAGCCGCCGATCTTTATATTCGGGAATCTCTTCTTAAGGTGCTTTGCCGTAACGTCGTAGAGGCGGAAATAATCCTCTGCGCTTCCCGTCCACATAAACGAGCATTTTGATCCGTCGTAGCTTCCGTCGTCGGGCTCGTTCCATATCTCCCAATAGGTGATATTATATTCAAATCCGTCAGCCCATCCCTCGTTATAGTGCGCGATTATGTGCTCACAGATTCGCGCCCACTTTTCGTAATCCTTCGGCGGGGAGATGCGGAAGGATTCCACCTCGGAGCTGTTCTCTATCGTTACGCCAAGCCTGTAATACGGCACAACGCCTGCCTTGACGAGCGAGCTCACGACGAGGTCGGTAAATTTGAAATCATAATTCTTCGGATCGTTCTCATCCGCGTCAAAGTCGCGGAAGATATTCGGAACGTCAACGAATCGGTTACCGCCAAACATACCGCCAACGTCGTGAAGACGGGAGTACGGAACTGAAACGTCCGAGAGGTAATGGAATTTTGAGCAAAGATTATATCCGATACCACCGCCAATAGGTGGCTGGCCAACGCCGTTCATCGCCTTGATCTTGCCAAGCTTTTTGTTGAGATCGATCTTGATATTCATAAAATCCTCCGCTTAGTTTATACTTTAATTCTAGGATACACTATTGATCGCCGCGTGTCAATCCCTATCGTTATTTTCGAAAATTTTTCGAAGCCAAGAAAAGAGATTGACATTGATTCGCGTTTATGATACTATAAAATCATCGGAATAAATCATCGAAAAGGAGCGCAGATATATGCAGATCAAATTAAATCTCAATGAAAAAATAGGAAAGATCAAGGCGATGAACGCAGTCGGTCAAGGCCCAATCGGCGGCGGCATCGGTTACTCATCATTCAGCCAGTTCCACTATATAAAAAACGCAAGCATCCCCTACGTAAGACTCCACGATTGCGGCGGTATTTACGGCGGCGGCAGATTCGTCGACGTTCCGAATATCTTCCGCGACTTTGACGCGGATGAGAACGATCCCAAAAACTACGATTTCGCCTTCACCGACGTTTATCTTAAGGCGATAGTTGAGTCGGGTGCAAAGCCGTATTACAGACTCGGCGTAACTATCGAAAATCACGCCGAGGTAAAATCCTATCGCATTGATCCCCCAAAGGATTACGAAAAGTGGGCGCGCATCTGCGAGCACATAATCGCGCACTATAACGAGGGTTGGGCAGACGGCTTCCACTACGGCATCGAGTATTGGGAGATCTGGAACGAGCCGGACGACGGCGAGAGGATTTCACAGATGTGGAACGGCACGGCCGAGGATTATTACCGCCTCTACGACGTCGCCTCAAAGCACCTTAAAAAGAAATTCCCCTACATCAAGATCGGCGGCTATGCGGCAATAGGATTCTACGCCGTGACCGATACGCCCGAGGAGCTTGCGGCAGAGCCGAGACACACCTATTTCTTAAACTTCTTCCACGGATTTATGAAATATATCAAGGAGCATTCCTCCCCGATCGACTTCTTCTCCTGGCATAGCTACCGCTCGCCCGAGGACGTCCTCACCCACGCAAAATGGGTTCGCGAACAGCTCATAGCATACGGCTACGGAGATATTGAAAGCCACCTCAACGAATGGAATCCCACCCCCGCCAACAGAGGAACGGGCAAGCACGCGGCTGACGTTGCGGCAATTATGCTCGGCTCGCAGAACGTCGGCGTTGATCAGCTCCACTTCTACGATGCACGATACGGCGGCAGTATCTACGCGGGCTTCTTTAACCCCGCAACCTACCCCACTACACCTTGGCAGGCATATTATACCTTTGCCGCATTCGGTTTCCTTTATAGACTCGGAACGCAGGTCGCCCTCAACTGTGATACCGACGGTGTTTACGCGGTCTGTGCCTCGAACGGCAAAAAGAACGCTCTTATGATCTCTAACGTTTCAGGAAGCGCACAGCCCCTTAATATCGAGGGGGCTGACCTCTCGGATGCGCGCTACTACGTTATCGATGATCAGCGCCTGCTCTCTTGGTCTCCCGAGGTTAAAACCATCGCCAATAACTCGGTAGTTCTTATTGAGTTTTAAATATAAAAAGGAGTGCGAACAGAATGGGTGATGTTCTTATCGGAGAATTTGAAAAATATCGCTAAGTGCAAGCATCGCATTTGACTGGTCAAATGCACTTGGTCTAAGCCCAAACCCTTATACAACAGAAAGAGATAACAAATCGGTTAGTATCCGAAATGTTATCTCTTTTTTCTGTCGGGCGATATGTTTGCAAGCAAACGCGATATACTCGCTTTGCTCATGCGATATATTGTCGCTTCGCTCCAATGCGATATGATATAAATCCCCTCACGCCCCGCAGGGCATATCGCAAGGCGTAGCCTTATATCGCTCCCGAAGGTAATATCACAAATCCCCGGGGGGATTTATATCGCTGCGTGTTCTCCGTTAAGGATAACACGCTAATCTCGTACTCCTTTTTGTTTTTGCGGATGTTTCTCCGATTTATACGAATTGTACCTCAAACCGTAAATGCAGGCGTCCTCGACTGTCCGCTATACCTCACGTCTCAGATCCAATCCCCCATCAAAGCACCGGATAACCCGCCTTTATGTGCGCGTCGTAAAGCTCGTCGCACATAGAGATTATATCGTCGATCGAAAGCTCTGCCGCGGTATGCGGATCAAGCATTGCCGCCTGATAGATATGCTCCTTTTTGCCGGTTACCGCCGCCTCTATCGTGAGGAGCTGAGGATTGATATTAGTCATATTCATCGCCGCAAGCTGAACGGGCAATCTTCCGACGTGCGTCGTGTGGATTCCTCTGCCGTCAACGAGGCAAGGCACCTCAACGCAGGCATCAGAGGGGAGATTGTCTATAAGACCCGTGTTAAGCACGTTGCCGCCGATCATATAGGGCGTGTTCGTTACGACCGCCTCCATAATTCTTGACGCGTATTCCGACGAGCGATTATGCTCAAGATCCTTACCGCTGAGAAGCGCATCGCGCTGAGCGCCCCATTCGCCGATCTGCTTTATACAGCGCCTCGGATATTCGTCAAGCGGAATGTTGAATCTTTCAATAAGCTCGGGATATTTCGACTTGATATAGAAAGGATTGTATTCTGCGTTATGCTCCGAGCTTTCAGTGCAGTAATAGCCGAGCTTGTCGATATAATCGAATCTTACCATATCCTTATGCTTCTCGGTTGCGTTCTTTTCCTTTGCAAGCTTTTTGATCTCGGGATAGAGGTCAACTCCCCCCTCACCGCGAATATCGAGAAGCCACGCCATGTGGTTGATTCCGGCGATAAGCGACGAGGTAACCTTTCTGTCGGGAATTCCGAGCATATTAAGAAGCCTCGGCACGCAGACCTGCACGCTGTGGCAAAGTCCAACCGTCTTCACTCCCGTATATCTCTGCATATAACCAGAGATTATCGCCATCGGGTTCGTGTAGTTAAGGAGGAGCGCATCGGGGCAGACCTCCTCTATATCCTCTGCGAATCCGCGCATAACGTGTATCGTGCGAAGTCCGCGGAATATACCGCCGATACCGAGTGTATCGCCTATCGTCTGTCTGAGTCCGTACTTTTTCGGTATTTCAAAGTCGAGTATCGTGCAGGGGTCGTAAAGCCCTACCTGTACCGCGTTAATGACGAAGCTCGCGCCTCTGAGAGCATCCTTTCTGTTTTCAACGCCGAGATAGGTGCTGACTCTCGCCTTTCCGCCGTTATAC
>JAZLEH010000221.1:0-21966 GCA_045615165.1 Eubacteriales bacterium
AGCCGCAACGCGGCTCTTTTTCTTTTATTCTTCGTTTAGATTGTCAAAATACGGGTGGAATCTGTATTCGTCGATATGAACGCATCCGACGCTTTCCGATGCCTCGTAGCTTACGAGTGCCGTGCGGTCGATAAGAAGCTCTGCGGGATTTACCTCGTTCGAGATCCTCGCGCCTCGTAAAACGATCTCGTCGTTTATATAGATCTCCTTGAGGTTTTTCTCGGTGTCAAGCACGACTCGAAGCGATACCCAATCGGTCGTGTTCAGCTGAACTATATCGGTCATCGAGCCGTCAGCATTAACTACCGCGAGCCATCCGTTCTCTCGAAGATAGAGGTTTTCGTATTTTACGTCGGAGTTTTCGTTAAGCATAGTGAGGATATAAGCGCCAAGGTTGTGGTTTTCGCCAAGCCTTATCTGCATTTCTGCCGCAACGGTGACTCCGAGCCCTTCGGAGTTCAGAACCTTTATATAGGTGGGCGTGCTTAAGACGTTAGAAACGGAGAGGAATTTGCCGCCGTTTTCCGCGATAGCCGATATCTCGCCTCTGTGCTTCGTCACCTCTATTTCCGCATTTCCGCAGTAACCCGTGCCGATTTTTCCCGTCAGCATATCGTCAAACGGAACGTACGTGTATTCCTCGTTTTTGAACTGTGAGGACCAATAGGTTTTCGGGTTGTCGTCAAATTCGAAGTCGTTGCCCGTCGTAATCTTGTAGAACTGTGCGAAATAGCGATAGCCGAAAACTCTGAGGCTCGGTCCGTCAAAATGAGTCGTAACGTCGTGCGCACCAAGCCCCCTTGAGTGGGCGATGCCGTAATTCTTGTAGCTCTTGCCAAGCTCGATGAGCTGAGGCTTATGTATTTCATCGCTTCTTCCGCCGAAGAGCTCTCCCGTTATGATAACGATCTTGTCGGGATCAAGCCCGATATCGGCAATCATTGCGTCAAATATGACCTTGAGCTGAGCCGCGTAATCAAGCGTGTGCTGATTGCCCTCGCCCTGATGCCAAAGGACCCCCGCCATATCGGTCGTCTCAAGCGCGAGCTTCGCAAGGCGTACCGCCTCGTTATAAAGATCTCCGCCGACCACCCAGTCGCAAAGCCTCGTCGAGCCCTTTGCCGCGGGGATTAGACCAACCTTGCATCCGAAAGTGTCAACGAACGCCTTTCCAAACGAAGCGCCGAGACCTATTCCCGCTCTGCTCGTGTTGGTGTGAAGCGGCTCTTTCATCTTGATCCACTCGTCACCCCTCATCATAAAGAGTCGGTCGTCGTCAATTGGATCGACCGAGTTTAAAACTCCAACTCCGACCATGTTTGACTGTCCTATAAGAAGGATCGATTGCATTTTATCGTACATTTTTAAACCTCGATTCAGTTGAATATTTATATATAAATTATATCACCTCGCGCGAACTTATGTCAATCGGCAGTTTGATTAACAAATATTACTCCCCCTTGTGCATAATTTATAATAAGAAAACGCCGTAGCATAAGCGTGTTATCCTTAACGGAGAACACGCAGCGATATAAATCCCCCGGGGATTTGTGATATTCCTTCCGGAGCGATATAAGGCTACGCCTTGCGATATGCCCTGCGGGGCGTGAGGGGATTTATATCATATCGCATTGGAGCGAAGCGACAATATATCGCACGAGCAAAGCGAGTATATCGCGTTTGCTTGCAAACATATCGCCTGACAGAAAAAAGAGATAACATTTCGGATACTAACCGATTTGTTATCTCTTTCTGCTTGTATATGGGTTTGGGCTTAGCCCATTTGCGTTTGACTAGTCAAACACGATGCTCGCACTTAACGGTGTTTTTCAAATTCTCCGCTAAGAACCTCACCTTTAAGCACGGCGTTTTTTGCATTTAATCTTCTGTTTTCTTGTATTCGTTCTTGCGGATTCCGGGGTATTTCTCGTCGAGGTATTCCTCTCTGTATGGGTTAACTCCGTCGGAAACCTTTTCGGGCGTGTTCGAGAGTGTCCAGCCCTTCTTATAGTAGAACTGATTATGGAACTTGTTTTCGATCCTGTCGGCTTTTTCGAGCGCGTTCATACAAGCTCGAATGCATCCCTTTGCACCGCATATTGCGAAGTAGCCTGTGTGGTTGAGGATGTAATCATAGTAGCCCATAACCGCGTTGTCGTGGGGCTTGCGTCCCCAGCTTCCCTTGGCGAGAGTGTAGGTGAAGATGTACGCCTCCTCCTCGGTCATTTCGCTGTTACGAACGTCAAACGCCATATTCGGAAACTCTTTCTTAAGGAAAGGAGAGCACTCGTTATTCATACCGTGATGCGAAAGGGTGCATCTTCCCATTCTGACGTCGCCGTACCAGATATCCTTTTCGCCGAAGTCAACGTAAAGGCGCTTTTTCTCATCCTTGACGGGCGGGATCGCATTACCGGGGCAGGCTCTTACGCAAGCGCCGCAGTGCAAGCAGATATCACCCGTGTCAAGAATCGGATCGGGCTCAAGCTCGCAGTCGGTGAATATAAGTCCAAGGCGAACGCGCGGTCCGAACTTTTTGGTAAGGAATACCTTTGAGAAGCCGATCTCGCCAAGTCCGCATCCTGCGGCTATAACGCGCACACTGCAAACTACGTCTGCAGGAACTCTGTCGGGTGATACGGGCTCACGGGTCGTTCCGTTTCCCTCGGGAACGGCGGGGTAGTGTGCTACCGCCTCCCATCCGTGATCCTCAATAAAGCAACAAAGCTCGTAGGAGAGTCTCGGACGGAAGAGGCTGTTAAGCTTGTTATAGGAATAGAAGGTGTAGTTATGCCAATGCGTTCCCTCCTCGATACCTCTGTAAGTTCCGCGGGGGATTCGCATTGCAACGGCAATGACCGATTTCGCTTTCGGGAAATAGGTCTTAGGGGACATAAGGATGGGGGCGTTTTCAAATCGCTCTATATTACCGATGGCGATACAGTCGATTCCAAGCTCCTTTGCCTTGTCCTTTATCATTTGAGAGGTCAATCTCATCAGCGCGCCCTCCTGTCGCCGTCCTTGGAGAAGCTTCCGCCAAGCACGTTTGAAATCTCGGTGTCTCTCTTGATTGCGTTCGACTTTTCGCCGATGCTCCACGCCTCACGCGTTCTGAAAGGATTTTCAAATTTATTGCCTGTGAGCTGATTTTCGTCAAGATGGCACATACAGGTTCTGTTGCAAAGTGCGGCAACTCTGTCGGGCTTTGCCGCAGGGCTTAATCTGTTTACGCACGCGCCGTTTTTGCAGGTGTTACAAAGGTTGTAATCAATGCTTGCAACCTTCATCGTCTTTCCTGCGACGGTGATCTCCTTCGCGTTTTCAATATCGATAGCTCCCATGGGGCATACTGCGGCGCACTTACCGCATCCGTCACAGATCTTGCCATCGAATATGGGCGACTCTTCAATTTCCGCATCGGTGATGATCATGTGGAATCTCTGGCGCGAGCCGTACTCGGGGGTGAGGAGGAGTCCGTTAAGACCTATCTCGCCAAGACCGCAGGCGATCGCCGCGTAGTCAAAATCGGGATAAACGTTGGGTGCGGGTCTGCCCTCCGCAACCGAAACGCCCTGCGGGCCAAGCTCTGCGGGGTTCGGGAAGATGGGGCAAGCCTCCCAGCCGTTGTTTTCAAGCCAGGAAACGAGGTCGTAGCAGGCGATAGAGAGGAATTCGTCCTCAAGCCAGTTTTTGCCGAAGAGGGAATAATCGCCGAAATTCGTGCCCTCCTCAATTCCGCGAAGCGAGCCACGGCAGATGCGCTTTCCTACCATAATGACCGTCTTTCCCTCGGGGAAGATAGAGAAAGGGTTGTGCTGAGCGTCAACGCCCTCAAATCTTTTCTTTGATGCAAAGCCGATAAGGTCGATTCCGATCTTTTTTGCGGCTTCGATAACCTGTGTTTTGAAGCTAACGGTATCCATAGTTTTCTCCTTTGAGTGAAATATTAATAATTTTACATCTACATTCTAACAGATAAAACGGGCGTTGAACACCTTATTTTTGATCAAAAGGGTGGACTTTTTAATCAAACTGTGATATAATTATCTAAAACACACCCTTGGGAGACGGTTATGATATATAATTTCGACGAGCTCAGCTTCCAAATACTCGCGGTCATTACCATTGCGCATAAGCGCGGATCGTTTGACGTTGAGGGGCGTCCGTACGCGTCGCTCACCTACCGAATCAGCGGAAGAGCCGAGTTTAATATCGACGGGCAGAATTTCGTATCAAACGCAGGGGATCTGAATTTCGTTCCTGCGGGCGCAAATTATAAGGTAAAATACACGGGCGGGGAAATGATAGTTATACATTTCCTTGATTGCAATTATCATACCCCCGAAATCATCGCGCTTGAAAACGGCGAATACGTCAAGCAGAAGTTTTACGATATGCTCGAAAGCTGGGAAAAGAAGCACGCCCCCCTTGAAATCAAGGCGATAGCATACAGAACGCTTCAAAAAATCGCGGAAGCAAAGGCGAATACCGAGCAAAAAGAGCTCTTTTCGCAGATGGCGGATTACGTCAATGCGAACTTTTCAAATCCCGAGCTTGAAATTTCGGATATTGCAGAGGCGTTTTACACCAGCGTTGCAACCGTAAGGCGCAGATTTGTCGATGCGCTCGGCATCTCACCGAAGCAGTATATTATTAAGGTAAGACTCGATAACGCGATCGACCTGCTTGCGACGGGGCGCTATACTGCAAAGGCCGTTGCGTATATGTGCGGATTCGCGGATGAAAAATACTTTTCGCGCATAGTAAAGGAGAGATACGGTAAGTCTCCTACCGAGCTTAAAAAGACGTTGCTTTTGTGATTCTGTAAGAAAAGTCCACCATTTTGAACGGAAATTAGGTGTAAATCAGTCGGGATAACTGATATAATTTCTTTGGAGTGGAAATTTCGCTCAATTTAACTTGTGAGGTAGATATGATAATTTTAAAACCTACGAGAGCGACGTTTGCTTATCTTGAAGCGGCATCGATCTTTAAGAATTTATATGAAGAGATATCGGGCATCGAGCTTTCGATAGTCGAAGCCGACGACGGAAAATCCGACCTTATCGTTATCGGAGCAGACGACGTTAACGATTTTTGTATGAGGCGTTTTCTTGACGGCAAGCTTGAATCGTTTGGAATAAGATACGGAACAGACGATTATTGCATCCGCTCATACGAGGAGGACGGCAGACGCATTACCATATTCGCAGGCGGCAGAGGTCGCTCAACCGTCTACGCGGTGTACGATTATTTTGAACGCTTCGCAGGATGCGCGTATTTCTGGGACGGAGATGTTATTCCAAAGCGCGACAAGATCGTCACGGGAGATGTCGAGATCGTTGAGAAGCCGCGCTTTGAATACCGCGGTATGCGTTATTTCGCGCATAGAGGACTTAAAAGATTCCAAGCGGAGCACTGGGGCTTTGCCGATTGGAAGCGCGAGCTTGACTATATGATCAAGCGCCGAATGAATTTCTTTATGCTTAGAATCGGTATGGACGATATCTGGCAGCGCGCATTCCCCGAGTCGGTGAAATACGCCGACGGCTTTTTTGATAATACCGAGCGCGACGGACTCAGTGACAGAAGCGATTTCTGGACCTTGAAATATCGCGGCGAGCTTCGTGAAAGGGTGCTTGAATACGCGCGCAATATGGACCTTGATTACCCTGCGGACTGCGGAACGATAACGCATTGGTATTCTCCCACCCCGACCTCATATCTCGAAGCAAGAAAGCCCGAGCTTATGCGCGAGAAGGCAGGGCAGAAGGATAATACTTGCGTTTGGAATTTCCTCGATAAGGATATTATGGAGGATTATATCAAGCTCACGCGCACTATGGTTGCAGAGCACGAAAAGCGCTCCGACCTCTTCCACACGATCGGTCTTGGCGAGCGCATAATGTCACCCGACCCGAAGGTCAACTTCCGCTTGAAGCTCATCGCGTATCGCAGAGTTATGGAGACTCTTCGAAGATATTATAAAAACTCCAAGCTCTTCGTTGCGGGCTGGGATTTCACGGGCTTCTGGATTCCCGAGGACGTTCAAAAGCTTATCGCCGAGTTTGACCCCGAGCGCACGATAATCCTTGATTACACCGCCGAGAGCAAAGACCCGAAAAAGAACTTCCTTAACTGGGGCGTCGTCGGAAAATTCCCGTGGATATTCGGCATCTTCCACGCGTTCTGCTCGGATAGCGAGCTTCGCGGCCCGTACGACGAAATAGATAAAAAGCTTAAGGTCGCAAAGGACGACCCCTATTGCAAGGGTATGGTAATGTGGCCAGAGCTTGCGCACAGCGATCCTATAATTCTTGAATACCTCACGAGAAATGCGTGGTCGCCCCTTGAAATCTCGGTCGAGGATATGATAACCGATTTCTCAAAGAAGAGATACGGCTTGCTCGCCGAGGATATGAATAGCGTTTGGCAAAAGGTGCTCCCCTTTATTAAGCTCTCCGACTGGGGAACTTTCAGTGACGTTAAAGAGGGAGACGAGAATTATATTAAATTTATGGGCGAATATTCTAATAACAGCTTCTGGACTCGCCCGATAAATACCGTCAGCGAAAAGCTCTATAAGCCTAGAATGCAGGCGTACATAAAAATGCGTATTGAGGACGCACTCGTTCAGCTTCCCGCGGTAACGGGGGAGATAAGAGCCCTCGCAAATATATCCGGAATCACCGAAAACGCGTTTGCAAAAAGGGATGCGATAGATATCGTGAGAACCGCGGCGGGAAGATTCCTCGACTACCTCTTCTATTCGATAGTACTCGGCAATATTGACGAGAGAGAGGCGAAGATAAAGGAATATTACACCCTCCTCGATGCGCTCCGCGACCTCCTCTCGCAAACGAGCGACTTCTCACTTTACGAAACTATCGAGGCGCTTAAAATCGAAGCACCCGTTAACCCCGACTTTGAAATTACCCTTAAAAAGAATAACGGCTGCCGCTATAACCGCACCTTCGTTTACGAAATCATCGATAGCGTGTATAAAAAGGAGTGCGAGGCAGTCTTTAAGGCAATCGAGGGCAAGGAGTATACCGAGGCAATAAGCCTCGCCGAAGAGTCGAAGGAGATATTCGACGCTTATCTTAAAACGCCCCTTGCCGAGCTTCGCCCGAAGCCTACCTCAACCTTTAAGGAGATATCAATCAGAATCGCCGACTCGATCGACCGAATCGAAAAATTCCTTAAATAACGAAAACCGCCCACCAAATTTCAAGGTGGGCGGTAAATTTTGTACGTGTGTAATGAAAATGCGGATATTATTCAATAGCTTAGGACGATAACGGATAAAAGCAAAAATTGAGGGGAACTTGATGCTCCCCTCAATTTTTTATAAAATCAATATTTTAGGTTTGCAATATCCTAAAATTTATCCTAACACATTTTGAATTTTAGTTTTCAACCGACTCGAGCGTGAGAACGACCTTGCCGATATTTTCGCCGCGCTCAAGTATTGCGTGCGCGGTTTCAGCCTCTGTGATCGGAAGAATCTTGTATATCGACGGCTTTATAGATCCGTCCTCGATCCTCGGCCACACATTCTTAACAAGCTCGGAGAGTATGTACGCCTTAAATTCGGGCGTGCGGTTGCGAAGCATACTGCCGACAAGATGAAGCCCCTTCGTGAGAAGCGGACGAAGTTGAATATTGGTTTCAACTCCTGCAAGCGTGGAAATAACTATCCAATAACCGCCCCTCGCCATATAGGGAAGGCTCCTTCCGAGCGTTTCACCGGAAAGGCAGTCCATGGAAACGCTTACGGGCGTTCCGTTTTCCTCTTCCTTTTTAAGAATTTCTTCTACGGATTGATCTTTTGAATTTATAATAACGTCAGCACCGAGCGGCTTTATCTTTTCGGCGATCTCATCTGAAAGCACGGAGGTTATAACTCTTGCGCCAAACGCCTTTGCCATGGGGATCGCAACCGATGCAAGACCGCTTGCGCCTGCGGGGATGAACGCCGTTTGCCCATTTTCAAGGTGTCCTTCGATAAATAAATTCAAATATGAGGTCGCGTATGCCTCGGGGAGCGCCGCCGCCTCAACCATTGAAAGACCCTTGGGTATCGGCATTAGCATATCCTCTTTTACCGCCGCGAACTCGGCGTAACCGCCGCCGCCGAGAAGGGCGCAAACACGGTCGCCCTTTTTCCATTTCGTTACGGCCTTTCCAACCTCTTCGATAACTCCCGCGATCTCAAGTCCCATCCATTCGGGGCATCCCGCGGGAGAGGGATATTTGCCCGCTCTTTGAAGAAGATCGGCGCGGTTAAGCGCCGCCGCATATATCTTAACGATAACCTCGCCGTCATTCATTTCGGGGTAGTCAACCTCCGACCAGACGAGGCGTTTGCTTTCATCAACTAAAATTGCTTTCATATATTAATCACTTCCTTTCATTGCAAGGCTTCTGCCGCCGTCGATAATATAGGTATGTCCTGCGATAAATGCGACTTTATTCATAATGCGTCCCTCGGATTTTATTCGATATTCTTTCCGTTGAATCTAACGCCGCCAACTATCTTATCAAGCACCTTTTGAACAAGATAATCGTGCTCGTATGTAAACGGATTTTTCTTCGTCCCCATAACGTAGGCGTAAAAGTCTTGCATCATTTCGTCGTATCTTCCGTCTGCGGTGTTGTCCTCAAACGAAATCGCGATTTTCCTGTCCTCGTACGTTTTGTCTGCGATACCCGTGTCGGAATAAGTCATAATGATCGGGCGTTCAAGAGGGCAGATATTCACCGTTCCGGAGCTTCCCGAAACCATAAGCTGTCGCCTGCCGAAGCCGTTGACCTCAACCGAGGAAACGAATATTCGCGCAATAGCCCTCTCGTATTCCAAAACGGCGAGCGTGTTGTCCTCAAAATCAATGCCGTCAAGTCCCGTGCGCTTCATAAACGAGGTGATATTCTTCGGCTCACCGAGTATATAAACAATAAGGTCGACAAGATGGCTTCCGAGAATATACATGATACCGCCGCCGAAATTTGTGAGCCATTTTTTATAATCGGGCTTATGGAAGGTGCTCATCTCGGCGTTGATCGAATATATCTCTCCAAGATCACCGTTATTTATATGCTCGAAGCACTTTTTTACAGCCGGATTATAGCGATACATATACGCAAGCTGAACGACGAGCTCCTTTGCCTCTGCCGTATCGAGAAGCTCCTTGTATTCTTCAAGCGTACCGCTCGCGGGCTTGTCGAGGTGTATATGCTTGCCTGCGTCTATACACATCCTCGCGTATTTCGTAAGATCCCAAACGTCGCTTTCAATTAATATGGCATCCGCCCCTTCGATTATTTCTTCTACGGTGAGGCGAGAGAGCCCTTCGTATCCCGGGGCGCTTGCGCGCTTTTCTACCCAGCGCTCGTTTTCCTCCGCGTAACCGATCACCTCAAAAAGCTCGGGAAACTTTCTTACCGCAAGCATCTTTGCTTCGCCGTGATTGTGGCCTATTCCGATTTGACCTATTTTTAGTTTCATACAATCACCTCCGAGGAAAGCATATCACAGACACAGATCACAGTAAATATCAAATGTGTTACAATTTATCAAATTTGATACAAAAAATATTGACTGTTATTAAAATTTATGATATAATTCTTCAAAAAGCGGAGATTTATAAAGAAATGAATATAGATGCTTTATCAAATTTGGTGATAACGAAGGTGCGTTCGATAATAACTCACCATAATCCCGAAAATACGAAAGTAAAAAGAAAAGACCGTCCGTGCTGGGCGGTCGTAATAAAGTACGAGGGGGAAACGATATATACGTCGAACGGAAAAGAGTTTCTTTCCGATATAAATCACATAGTCGTCCTTCCTAGGGGGTGCTCTTACGATTGGGAATGCACGAGGTCGGGGCATTTTACGATTATTGAGTTCGATAGCCCGTTAACTTTTTCCGAGCCGATGTCGGTCGCCGTTAAAAACGGAGATAAGATACTGAAAATGTTCAAGGATATTGAATATGACCGTAGCTTTAAGAAAACTTTGGGAGAGATCGAAATCATTCGTGACTTGTATTCGATCCTGCTTGCTCTCTGCCAGAACGAGTCCGCTCCATATCTTCCGACACAAAAACAGCAGAAGATCGACGCGGCGCTGGAATATATTTCAAAGCGCTATAACGAGAGCATCACGAACGACTCTCTTGCCGCCGCCGTGGGAATGTCAACCGTCTATTTCAGAAAGCTTTTTACAAAGGTTGTGGGAATATCGCCAATCTCATTTGCGCGCAATCTCCGCATTGAAAAAGCAAAGGAAATGTTAAAGAGTGACTACGGCACGCTCTCGGATATAGCAACCTCGCTCGGATATGCAAGCCTATATGATTTTTCAAGAGACTTTAAAAAGCACACGGGCGTTGCGCCGTCAAGGTTTTAAAAAACAAAGTGTTACCCCTAGCCGATCATGGCGGGGTAACACCTTTTTTGTTTAGACTTCTACTCGTTTTTTCGTGATTTCTTTTAACACGCGTGCCGCGTTTTCGATATCAGCCTCCGTCGGAAGAGCCTGCGGCAGAGTGTTTTTCATGCCGAGCGCCTCGTATTTTGAGCCGGCGTAATTATGATAGGAAAGAACTCGGATCTTCGTTATATTATTGAGCTTTGAGAGGAAGCGAGCGATCTTATCGATCTCCCCGTCGTTATAATTTGGAACGAATGGGATCCTTATCTCGATTTTTTTGCCGATCGAGTCCAGGTAGCGAAGATTGTCGAGGATCGGCTTGTTCGTTTGCCCCGTGCAATTTATATGCGCGTCCTCGTCGAACGCCTTCAGGTCGTAGAGGAAAATATCGGTGTAGGGAATAACCTTATCGAGCGCCGCCCTTGAAACGAAACCGCAGGTATCAACGGCGGTATGAACGCCTATTTCCTTTAACCTCTGCAAAAGCTCGGCGCAGAAATCCGCCTGCATCAGGCATTCGCCGCCCGAAAGAGTCACGCCGCCCCCCGAATTATCGTAAAAGTCCTTATCTTCAAGAACTGTTTCAAGAAGCTCGTCTACCGTAATATCCTTGCCGTAAAGCGCGCGCGCCTCACCGAGGCAGTCCTCGGTAGTAAATCCTTCTCTTTTGCATTCGCCGCAACCGATGCATTTGTGCGCGTAAAAGGCTTCCTCGGTTTTTGGCGAAATTCCCTCGGGATTGTGACACCACACGCACCGAAGCGGGCATCCCTTGAAGAACACCGTAGTTCTTATTCCGTCGCCGTCGTGAACGGCGAAGCGCTTGATTTCAAAAATTCTTCCCGTCATATCAGTGATTCGGCTTGACGGATAAATCCGTCCTGCTCTTCCTTGCAGATGTTATTCCAAAGCACGTTCCAACCGCAAACGCGGATTTGGAGGTCTTGGTATTTGTCGGGATGTTTCTGCGCGTCGCGGAGAGTGTCGGCATCAAAAACGTTGATTTGCAATGCGTGACCGCCGCGTGCACAGAAGGTCATAAGTAAGCCGTACATAGCTGAAAGTCCGTCCTCTCCTTTGACAGCGGAGGGCATAAGTCCGAGGTCGAGTGCGGCATCGGAGGTAAACGAGGTTGCATCTATCTTCGTTATTGAGAGGATAGCCGCCGTTGCGCCCTCGCGGTTTTGTCCCATCGATGCTGAAAGGTTTTTCGAAAGCTCCTCGCCGAGCCGTCTTCCGTTTGCCGATGCGGCGGTTTTCTTTCCTTGGACGTATGACATTCGCGCCACGTGGAAGCCGAGATTCCATTTGCCGCCTCGCGAGTTTTTGCGACCGCAAAGATTTTTCGTGAGGAATCTTGTAAGGTCGAGTGCGATTTCATCGGGGCGGTCCTTGTTGTTGCCGTATTTTTCTCTGTCTCGAAGCAGTCTTTTTCGCAGATTTTCCTCGCCCTCAAAATTGCGGTCAAGTATTGAAACGAGATTTTCTAACGTCAACTCGCGCTTTTCGTAGACGTATTTTTTAATCATCATTAAAGAGTCGCTTATATCCGCCATAAATCCGAAAGTCATGTGCGTCTCGTTATACCCGGCGCCGCCTCCGATAGCATCCCTTGCCGTTTCAAGGCAGGATGGGAAGGTCGCGGAAAGCAAGGGGAGGGGATTTATCCCGGCCATGTACCCTTCAAAGCCGTTTACCGTTTCAACAGCGAGGTCAATAATTCTCAAAAGCTGACGCTTGTATTCCTCGTACAGCATATCAAAGCTTTCGTAGTAAGAAAGCGCGGGGCTTTCCAGGCCTGCGAATACCCCCGTAACTCCGTCGCATCCGCTGTGGAGCGCGTATTCAAGAGGCTTCAGCATATTGAGATAATTCATTCCCATTCCAAATGAGTCTTGCGGGGAGTATTCATAGCATCCCTTTACGTTGCAGGTCCTTGCGTGGTCAGGGTCAACGCCCGCGCGCACAAGCGCACGCCTTATAGTGGTGTCGGAAACGAAAACGATACTGTTTTTGCCTCGGCGTATCATATCAAGCGCCTTCAAGAGAAGCTCCTTCGGCGTCGAGGGGCAAACCTTTATCTGTATCTTCGGGTTGTATATACCCATATCATCGTAAACGTCGAGGAAAAGATAAGAAAGCTCGTTTGTGACGGTCGTGCCGTCAGCGTTTTCACCGCCGAGAAATACGGGCTGATTCCAATAGTTTCCTATCGCGGTGAACTGCAATAAATAATATGCGAGGTCCGTTTTTATTTCTTCCTTGCACACGCCTCGCGCAATATCCGCCTCGTAAAAACCTCGGAACGAAATATCAAAGCCCGAAAGCGACCTGACCTGAAGGACGTCAATATGCTCACTTATCATAAAATAGATATATGATAAAAGCAATGCCTCGTAAAAGGTTTTTGGAGCGCCGTCGCGAATGGAGAGAAGGGCGCTTTTCATTTTTTCGGTGCTTGCAAGCGCGTAAAGGCGGTCGACAAATGAGATTACAGCCTCGTAGCTTATGCGAATACTCTCAAAAAATGCCTCCTCATTTTCGTCTCGCACCTTGCTTTTGCGCACCTGTTCGGACTCTTTAAGTATTCCCGAAAATCCGAGTGAGAAAAGGCGGTCCCAAATCGGCACGCTGTGGTCGTAGTCTGGCCAAATCGTAACTATACCGTCGCGCTCAAGCTGCGCCCTCTGCGCCCCTACCTCGGGTATCGTATTTTCAAACAGTTCTTTTGCCCATTGTGAAATACAAGCCGTGAGTAAGGGACGGTCAACCATATTGACGGCGGGGAAAATATCCCTTTCATCGCAGGATATCCTTGTGTTTTTCAAAACGTATTCAAGCGCTAATGCCTTGCGAACAGGGCGGGGCAGAGCCTTATTGCACTTCTCGTTTTCGGTAAGTCCCGAAAGAATATCATCGGGCGCCATTCCCGTGTCAGCGGAAAATATTTCATCGCGACGGATAAATCGCGTGAACGGGTCGAACGGTTTTGTCGTATCGTGATATTTATTTATGATGTATTCGTAATCCCGCGCCTTGATATATTTCATTATACTTACCTCCAAATCATATTGATTTTAGTATAAACGCTTTAGCATAATTTGTAAATGATATAATCAGTACACTTGACGAAATCGAAACAAAGTGATATAATGATTTCGAGGTGATAAATATGACTGATAAATGGGCAAGCGTCGTTATCCAAAGAGTATCAAGTGCGGTTTTTGTATCACAAGGCACGGGAAGGGCAAGTCATTCCGACCGCCCCTATCACGGCTTGGTATTGAATGATAAGGGCGCTTGTAAGGACTATTACTTTTCCGACGGAAGGGTAATGCACACACATGGCAACGAGCTGTTTTACCTGCCAAAGGGCTCTACTTATTTTGTTAAAAGTATAGTTGAGGGTGCCTGCTTTGCTATAAATTTTTTAGCGGACATTGATGACGAGCCGTTTTGCATAAATCTAAAGAATAATGAGCAGTTGAAAAAGAGCTTCAAGACGGCTTGCGACGAATGGCGAATGAATGACGACAGCCGTCAGTCAGCAGCTATGCGTGCGCTTTACGATGGCATTTATCTCTTGCAAAAGGAACAAAGTCAGACCTATATGCCGAATAAACGCCATTCTCTTATCCTGCCCGCCATAGAATTAATTGAGCGCGATTTTACAAGCCCAAGCTTAACAGTGTTATCCCTTGCAACGCTTTGCGGAATGAGCGAGGTCTATTTCAGGAAAACCTTCCTTCACAAATTCGGCGTTTCTCCGAAGGAATATATCATTCAAAAGCGAATGAAATATGCGCTTGAATTACTTGATCTCGGTGAATTTGAGGTTTCGCAGGTTGCAATTCTTTGCGGTTACACCGAGCCGTGCCACTTTTCGCGCGAGTTTAAAAAGCGCTTCGGCAAAGCCCCTAAAAATTATATATAGAAAGAGGCGTTGTCAAATGGATGAACGGCTTATGCGTGACGGATTCCATTTGAGCTATGGACTCGGTCGGTATATCGCAAGTCTGATGTTTATAAAGGAACTCACCTACGTCGATATAAGCAAGGTTGGCTGGATGCCGGAGGGCGTAACAGCGGATGAGCGCATTATCGCAATTGCTGCGGCGAATGCCGCTGTTGCGAATCCGTATGAGGTAACTAATATTTAAAGAAAAGGCAATATCAGACCGATGTGGAATGATATTGCCTTTTTATGTAGTTTAAAACCGATTTTATGAGTTTTGAATTAAGCTTTTAAATTTTGATAAAATTATTTCAGGGGAGTTCCGCAGTATTCACATTCGCCAATAGCACCGGAAATAGTATTGTTTGCTCCGCAACAAGGGCAAGCAATAACTCTTGTCTGCATGCTTGCAGAGTTGGGGGCGGCTGCGTTGACTGTAACGTTAGAGATCGGAGCAGATGCGGAAGCGAGAACGACTTCTCTTGTGTTCTCGTTTATGTAAGCATTTTTTAAAAATCCTTTGTCGATCATCTTCTGAATGTCGTTTTTAACAATTTCGGGCTGCTTGCCTGCGGCGGCAGCAATAGAATCAAGCTGTCTTTCTCCACCGTTTACGATGATGGCAAGGTATTTTTTAATAGATTCTCCCTCTGCTTTGATCTTCTTAGCCTTGTTTAATAAAACCACACCGCCAGCGATGAAGAATAAGAAGAGAACAAAGCTTCCAAAATCAAACGGATTAAAACTTCCGATAATGCCGAAGCCGCCAAGCACGATAAGAATGATTGCGGTTATAGTGAGTCCCTTGCCGGACGAAGAGTTCATTACTGCAGTCTTATCCAAGGAGGTTCTCTTAATAATTAAATACAATCCAACGGGCCAAAAAACACATAATGCCAATATGATTACGGGCCAGGAATAAAGCTTGCTGATATTGTTGTTCATTTTTTTACCTAGTTTCGGCTTAATAGCCGCCTCTCTTTATACTTTTTATTTTTATAGTACGCAAATTGATTGCATTTTTGATTTCAGAAATCAACTCCGGAACGCTTTCGCTTTCCTCCTTGAGCCTTGCTTCAAGCTCATCGAGCTTACTAATAATAGCTGCTTCATCGTTCGTAAGCTCGCTGTTGTCCGAATATTTGAACAGGTCTGCTATTTCAATCAGATCGTTTTTATAATTACCTTGACCGTATATTACGGCAAGGCTTTGCACTTTTGCATAGCATGCATCTATAACGCCCTGACTTTGCGCTAATTTTCTGTTATTTTCAGATATGCTTTTGCCAAAATATAATATGAACAGATCAATTGCCGCCAAGGCACAAAGCGCTAGAATGTTTAAAAGAATATATGCTTTAACGGCTGATGAGAAAATGCCTATAAATAGGATCGATATAAGAAGCACCGCTATGAAATGAGTTACACTTGTAAGGATACTTGCCTGAGTAATTATATCCTTCCTTAGTAGCAAGGCTTTCGCTATTCCTATGATTTCGGCTATGAGCAAGAATATTAAAGATATCCATCGCATTTTTACTGCGAAGATGTCGTCAAATATCAAAAAATAAGCGATTACGGTTGCTGTAATAGCAATCAATCCGGTGATAAGTAGGGTAAGTTTTGAGCTTTTCATTGCCTTGCCCCCCTTAATTAACCTGCGTTCCGCACTCGGGGCAGAATTTAGTTGAGCCGTCTATTTCTTTTCCGCAGGACGAGCATTTTTTAATGAGCGAATGGCCGCACTCGGGACAGAATTTGCTGTTTAAGCTTAACAGGTGACCACAGCTCGGACACGGAACGGGAACTTTTGTTCCGCATTCGGGACAAGCCTTTGCTCCTTCGGGAATGTCAGCCTTGCAATTGCTACAGGGGTTGTATCGTTTTCCGCATTCCGGGCAAAACTTAGTGCGCTCTGTCATAGCTGCTCCGCATTTTGAGCATTTAATCTTGGATTCTTTTTTCTCGTTTTTCTTGGCAGAAGAGGTGTCATATCCGCAAAGATGGCAAAATCTTTCGTTTGCAGATATTCTTCCGTTGCAGTTGGGGCATTCTTTTGTATCGTTTGTGTTAAGCGATTGAGCGATTCCGCAGAACTGACCTCCGATAGCTCCGCCCATTCCTACGCCCATTCCAAGTCCGATTCCGGCACCCATTAAGCCGGCAGACATTGAATTAGGATTGTTTGCAGCACCCTCCAACGTGTCGAAGGATCTTTCTTGCTGATAGCTATATCCGACGATGTCCATTTCCGCTCTTTTAGCAAGGGCGTTTTTAAGTTGAATAACTGCGTTATCGTCCTCCGGAACGTTTATATCGTTTACAAAGAAGGATACAAGCTTGATTCCGTAATCGGCAAAGATGGGAGTCATCTTTTCCTGGAGGAAGGTTGAAATTTCGTCTAGGTATGCGTTTATCTCCAAAATGCTGATATTCTTATGTACTAAATAGGAGGATATCGCATCTTTTGCTTTCGTTAAATAAACACCTCGGAAAAATTTCAGGATGGACGCCTTGTCAAAGGTTGGCAAAGTGCCGACGAGCTTAAGTAAAAACTTTTTTGACTCCTCAATTTGAATTCCAAATTGACCAAACGCTCTTACGGGAACAAAAACCTTGTACTTGGGATCCTGTAGTTGAATCGGCGTTGACGTACCCCATTTAATATCTAACGAGAAAACTTTGTTGATATACCATACTTCCGCAGTAAACGGAGAACGACCGCCAAACGGTATGTTTACAAGTTTACTAAGTATCGGGATGTTGTTGGTACTGAGAGTGTGACGGCCGGCTTGAAATACATCACATACCTGTCCGCCTTTAACTAAAATTGCTTCTTGTGATTCATTTACAATTAACTGCGTCCAAGTACCAAGCTCGTGATTTGGATATTTCCAAGCAAAGACGTCAGGAGTGCCGTTATATTGTATTACATCTATAATTGCCATGTCTACTCCTTTCAAAGAGGCTATTTATAGCCTATATTGTATCATATATAGCCTATGTTGTCAAGAGTTTTGGGCTATAATTAGTCTAAAAAGTTGAAAGAGGTGGTATTATGGATATGTACACAGCTGTTAAAAACCGAATACTGCAATTGCTTGGTGAAAAGAAAATGTCAATCCACAAGTTGGCAATGGAATCTGCGGTTGCTCCGTCTTCCATAAAGAATATCCTTTATGGTAAAAGTCAGAATCCCGGAGTGGTAACGATAAAAATGCTCTGCGACGGATTCGGAATAACGATAATTGAATTTTTTGATACCGATGTTTTTAAAAAACTTGAGCAGGAAATAAGATGAAGATCAAAAAGGCAATATCAGACCGATGTGGAATGATATTGCCTTTTTGGTTTGATTTACGCCGCCTTGGGCAGAGCGCCGTCTCTTGCCGCGCTTAACATGTTTTCTATAAATATGCCGTAGCCCTCGGTAGGGTTGGCTACTAAAACATGAGTTACCGCTCCGACGAGCTTGCCGTCCTGAATGATCGGGCTGCCCGACATACCGCGCACGATACCGCCGGTAATTGTGATGAGGGTGGGATCGGTGACCTTGATCTTAAAGGATTTTGAGCCGGTCGAGGATTTGTCGATCTCTGTGATCTCGATTTTATACGACTGTCTTTTTCCGTTCTTGACGGTGGAGATTATCTCGGCTTCACCGCGGTGAAGCTCCGATTTTTTGCCGACGGGGAGCGCCTCGCGGCTTTGTGTGTCAAAGCTATCAAGCACTCCGAATACTCCGCATTCGGAGTTTATGGCGACCTCGCCGAGGTGCTTTTTGTTTAATATTCCCGAAAGCTCGCCGGGCTTTCCGATCTCGCCGCGCGTAACGCCTCCGAGTATAACTCCCGTCGCTTCGCCGGATTTGATCGACACGGGGGTGCTTGTGAGCGGATCGCAAACGCCGTGGCCGAGCCCGCCGAAGGCTTTCGTTTCGGGATCGATATATGAAACGGTTCCTATGCCTGACGCCGTGTCACGCAAGGTGACGCCGAGCTTATATGAATTATCGTAGCGCTTCGGAATAACGGTGATAGACATTTTTTCGCCGCCGCGCAAAATCTCTGCTGAAATTGAGCCGCCGGTGTAGGACTCAAGCACCCGTGTAACATCTTTTGCGCCTGTGATAGTCACACCTGCAAGCGTCAATATCTTGTCACCCGTCTTGAATGCCGAGCCGTCAAGAGAGCCTGTGACCGACACGTAGCTCTCGCTGAGCTTTATTCCGAAAACGTCTCCGCCCGGAATAAGATACTCTGCGCTCCTTTTGTCTGCTTTGTTTCCGAAAAACAATTCGTAAACCCGCGACGAGATCTGCGTGCTCCCGCGCGAATCCGAGCAAAAGGTGGCTTCGCTATCTGCAAAGGTCATAGCCGTGTTGCATTTTAACGGAGCTTCGTGTGGAATACTAAAGAGGTTCGTTATTAATAATAAGAGGGCGCACCTCTTAAATAAAAAATTCTTCATACAATTCGCCTTTCAAATCATACTGAAATTACTGTTGCTCAAATCGGCGCTTTGTATGTCTAACAAAATTTAGCTTTATTCCGAAAAATAACAAAAAGAGCGTTCATAAAAAGAACGCTCTTTTAAATGCTTCGTATATTTCGCTATATGAAAGCGCGTAGACCTGAAGCGTCATAAGCTCCGAGGACTCCGCTTTTATTCTTGCCGTAGCGAATCCGTCGCTATATTTAATATCGAATGCGAAGCCTGCTCGATCAGCGGCGCGCTCAAGCTCGCTTATCTGCCTGCCGTCAAGCTCGTCCCGACTCTGCCACGTCGCCTTGATCTCAACGCTTTTGTTTTTAATTTCAAAACCGATATGAATGACGCCCTCGCCGTACACCGTGTTAAATAATAGCTTGATATATTGCGCCAGCCAATCGGGGGAAGCGGTGATATAACCGTCCGAATCTACGAATATTTCGGTCTCGAACGCGCCCTGCAGCTCGGAATGAAGGAAATCGAGCGTAGCGCGGAAAAGCTCTGATGCGAGAACCGTGGATTTTTTATTCGCTCCGGGCTCAGCGCGTGATAATTTCTTCCAGCCTGTCATGGTGATCAGTTCATTGAGATCTGCGAGCGATCGAGGTTCTGAAGAGCATCGCTATATACTACGCTATTCTTGAGAGCGTCAGCGCCCGTGTAGAGTATCCTTCCGATCTCGTTTTCAACGTACGCCTCGGCGATCGCGTCGTAATTTGCGTTAAAGAGGTCAGTTCCTTTTCTCGTTCTGTAAAGAACGTAGTAGTAGGTCGAGCTTGCAGTCGATACCTTGATAATATCACTGGTTTCGCCTGAGGGGAGAGCAAACGCCGCTTCGGTATATTCGGAGTAGAAGAGGCGGTCAAGGTTGTATTTTCCGACGATCTGGAAAACGTCGTCGGGAGAGGTGGAGGAAACGCCGATTATCTTGTTAAGAACGCGCTCGTGATCTCCACTAGCCTGATATATTGCGTTCTTTGCTCTGGTAATTGCGTCAAAGTCCATATAATCTGCGTTGAAGAACGCTCTGAGGACGCTCACCGAATCCTCGCTCCAATAGAACGCGCTCACGTCATCTTTCGTATATTCAAGCGCGCCCGGCTCTTTTTCGCCGGTGTCGGTGTCCTTAACGTAGCCTGCGTAATGCCGGTTTATATCCGATATCGCGATGTCGTAGCGGATCATAAGGTCCTGCACCGAGTAGTTGAGGTTTATCGACTTAAGGTGCGCAAGATACGCGCTGTAGTCTCCGTCGAAGCCGCCGTATAGCGAGTCGCCGTCAACGATGTCCTTTATTGCCGCAGAAACGTTTTCATCGTATTCATCCGAATAAATATCGATTCCGATCTTACCTGCGGTGTGGATAACCGAGTAGATCTCGGTTATGTAATGGAGTATAAGCTCGTCGATTTTTGCGATATATTCGTTCTTATTATCGCCCGTCCATACCGAGGCGTTGCCGCCGTCGATCTCTGACTTATAAGCGAGGAAGAAGGCGCGGTAAAGCTCGTATCTTACGTTGTAGGTCTCCTCCTCAATCTTGAGTGTCATAACTACGGTCTTCTCAACGTCTGAGCTTTCGACCGGGTCGTATGTCTCATCGCCGCAGGACGCAAGCGAGAATATTGATGCCATGAGAAGTATCACAGCGATTAGCTTTTTCATATTTATTACCTTTCGGGATTGATTATTCACATATATTATACACGCATATTATGAAAAAATCAAGAATTATAAAAAAATCCTCAAAAGTGTTTGCAATCCGCAAATCTTTGTGATAAAATAGAATAGATAATAAAAGACTAAGGAGAATACCAATGGAAGAATCCTTTAACGTATCGTTTAATAAAATCATAGAAGAATTCAAGCTTGAAACCATATATCTTCCCAACCTCCCCGAAAAGCTCGAGGTAAGCTGCGCGAGGGTGAACCGCCCCGGACTTCAGATGGTCGGATTTTACGACCACTTTGAGCAGGAGAGAATACAGATAATCGGTAAGGTCGAGCATCTTTTCATATCCCAGCTCTCAGCAGAGGAAAAATCAAGAAGACTTGAGGACTTCTTCCGCGCCGCTCCCGTCGGAGTTATCGTAACGACCTCGATCGAGATCTCTCCCGAGATGGTTGCAATGGCGGAAAAGTACGACGTTCCCCTTCTCAGAACCTCGGAGAGAACCTCGCCCTTCATGGCGGCTCTTATCGCATATCTTAACGTTCAGCTCGGACCGCGCCTTACGAGGCACGGCGTTCTCGTCGAGGTATACGGTGAGGGTGTCCTCCTTCTCGGTGACTCGGGAATAGGTAAGAGCGAAACCGCAATCGAGCTTGTAAAGCGCGGTCACCGTCTTATTGCTGACGACGCGGTAGAGATCAAGAGAGTTTCCGCAACGACTCTCGTCGGTCGCGCTCCCGAAATAATACGCCACTACGTTGAGCTTCGCGGAATCGGTATAGTTGACGTGCGCCGCCTCTTCGGTATGGGTGCGGTTAAGGAGACCGAGAAGATCGACCTCGTAATCAACCTTGAAAATTGGCAGGAAAACAAGATGTACGACCGCCTCGGACTTGAGGAAAGCACCGAGGAGATCCTCGGAATCAACGTTCCGAGCATCGTTCTTCCCGTTTGCCCCGGCCGTAACCTCTCGGTAGTAATTGAGGTTGCCGCGATGAATAACCGCCAGAAGCGCATGGGATACAACACCGCTCAGGAATTCAATAAGAGACTTATGGAATCAATGGGTCTTTGATCAAAATATAATAAAACAAAGATTTTATACCATTGCGGTATTGTATAAATATAAGGCGACGCAGAATGTGTGATGTTCTTAGCGGAGAATTTGAAAACTGCCGCAAAGTGCAAGCATCGCATTTGACCGGACAAATGCTTTATGGGCTAAGCCCAACCCCCTATACAAACAGAAAGAGCAAACACACAGGATTAGATCTTGTATGTCTGCTCTTTTTCTGTTGGTTTTAGTTTAGAGTTATGAGGCTCGCTTTGCTCGCCGTTATGAGTTTGCTACGCAAACGTTATGATATGATTGCCCATCAAATCTTAAGCTTGGCGAAGCCAATCATAACAA
>JAZLEH010000222.1:0-4513 GCA_045615165.1 Eubacteriales bacterium
CCTTAACGATATCCTCGGGCAGAAGGATTCTTCTCGTTATATCCTTTGAAACCTCACCCGCCATATAGTCGCGCTGAACGCTGTTTACGGTGGGGTTCTTGTTTGCGTTTTCCTGCTTTACCTCTTCATTATTGCACTCAATAAGAGTGAGGATCTTATCGTCCGTCGTGTTCGATTTACGAACGAGCTCTCTTTTATATCTATAAGTAATATACGCCTTTGCAAGAGTATACGCGCCAAGCTTCATAATCTCATCCTCAACGAGATCCTGCACCTCTTCAACGCTGACCGCGCGGCGCATCGCTTCGCACTCGTCGATCACTCTGTTCGTTATGGCGATAACGTCCTCTTCCTTTATTCTGTAGCCCTCGTCTACCGCATCGTTTGCTTTTCTTACAGCGGCGGCTATTTTCTCTCCGTCAAATACTACCTCGGAGCCGTTTCTTTTTATAAGCTTCATAGCTAACTCCTCTATTCTTTTTCTTGTGTTGGTGATTTATATTATAACTATATCTTGTGGTTTTGTCAATAGGTATTCTCAATATATTGTGATTATTGCTATAAATTTTTGAGGATGATTTTTCGTAATTTTTGTGTATTTTACCACTTGACGGCAGTCTTTGACATAATAAACCGAAGCAGATTTTTAACCGCTTGTGAATAATATCAAAATTTTTGTCTTTTTTTGTAAAAATGATTTACTTGTTCACAAATATATAGTATAATATTGTTTGTAAAAAAATAAATAAAGAGGAAAACTATGCTTCAATTAAAAGAAATCAAAAAGGATTACGTCACCTCGTCCGAGACGGTATCCGCGCTTAAGGGCGTAAGCATCGCTTTTCGTCAGAAGGAGTTCGTTTCCATACTCGGTCCGTCGGGTTGCGGAAAAACGACGTTGCTTAATATCATCGGCGGCCTCGACCACTACACATCGGGTGACCTCGTTATAAACGGCAGAAGCACGAAGTCCTTCAAGGACAGAGATTGGGACGTATACAGAAACCACAGAATAGGCTTCATCTTCCAGAGCTATAACCTCATCCCCCACCAGACCATCCTCGGCAACGTTGAGCTTGCGCTCACGATATCGGGCGTCAGCCGTGAGGAGAGGATCAGAAGGGCGAAGACCGCTCTTGACAGAGTCGGACTCGCAGGTCAGTATTATAAGAAGCCCAACCAGCTCTCCGGCGGTCAGTGCCAGCGTGTCGCTATTGCGCGCGCCCTCGTAAACGACCCCGAGATCCTCCTTGCCGACGAGCCCACCGGCGCGCTTGACACGGTAACGAGCGTTCAGATAATGGACCTTATCAAGGAGATCTCCGGTGAGAGACTCGTTATAATGGTAACCCATAACCCCGAGATCGCCGATCAGTATTCTTCAAGAATCGTTCGCCTTCTCGACGGTAACGTTATTGAGGACACGAACCCCTTCTCCCCCGAGGAAGAGGAGATCGAGTCTGCGCGCCTTAACGAGAAGGAAAAGGAAGAGCTTGAGGCGGCAATCGCCCTCGCAAGCACCGAAAAGGAAAAGAAGAAGATAATCAAAAAGAAGAAGGAAAAGGCAAAGATGTCCTTCTTCACCGCGTTTATGCTCTCGGCGAAAAACCTCTTCTCCAAGAAGGGAAGAACGACGATGGTCGGCATCGCCGGCTCTATCGGTATCGTAGGTATCGCGCTCGTTCTTGCGTTCTCCGCAGGTATCAAGGGCTTCATCGCCTCAATGCAGGACGATATGCTCTCGGGCAACCCGATCGAGATTGCTGAAACGGGCTTTAACGCCTCTGCCCTTGCCGATATAATGTCGAGCGAGGATATTAAGCTCACGACCAAGCTCCCCGATAAGGTATATATCAGAAGCGTCGTTGAAAACCTCGCCGAAATGAGTGCGAAGCTCGAGCTTCTCTTCAAGGCGAATACGATTTCTCAGGACTACATTGACTACGTTAAGGCAATGCCCAAGGAAGCGTATAACGCAATGATGTTCGGCTATGGCATCGATATCTCGACGAACCTCTTCACCGACTTTACCTACAGTGACGGTGACGGCACACAGCACGTTTCAATCAAGCGCCTCATTGACGTGTATACCTCCGTGCTTAAGGAAACCAAGTACGCGGCATACTCCGCGTATATCCCCTACATGATCCCCTCGATGCAGCAGATGCCCTCGAGCGAGGATTACATACTCTCACAGTATGACCTCGTCGGCGGCGGCAAGATCGCAACCGAGAAGAATGAGATAATGCTCGTTCTTGATTCGGAAAACGAGCTTTCCGACCTTCTTCTCGCGGCGTTTGGATTCTATACTCAGAAGGAATTCCTCGCTATCGTTGATAAGGCAACCGCAGAAGACCCCGAAAACTACACGAGCATGTCCTATTATAAGGAATACTTCGATTACTCCGAGCTTATCGGCAAGGAGTTCGTATGGTGTCCCACCGATACGGTATTCACCGAGGCAACCTCCCCGATGGATAAGTACCTGAACGGCTCTTATAAGTATATCTCCGAATTCGCAAGCTCTGAGGAAGCGATTGCAAACGGTGGTATTAAGCTTAAGGTCGCAGGAATCCTTACTCCCAAGGATAACCTTATGTACGGAAGCCTCTCCTCAGGTATCTACTACACCGAGGACCTCACCAACTATATGCTTGAGGCAAATGAAAACTCCGCATATATCGAGTATCTCAAGTCACCCACCGCAATGAAGGAGATCGGCTCTCGCGCTTATGAGATCCCCAACGCACAGGATCCTGCAAACCCCACTATCGTTAACCTCGTGTTCTCCACCATCTATAGCTACAACTACCGCTACGATGACCCCACTACTACCGTTGACGAGTCAATAGACGCAGACGGTAACCCCGTCTATAAGACCACTATGGGTATGATCACTCCCTCGTCGGGCACGATATCCATATCGAGCTTTATAATGGGCGGCACGGGAACCTCTGCGAGCGATACGATAGAAACCAGCAGAAACACCCTCATAAGAAACCTCGCAGGCAATAGCCTTGCAAATAATATACTCATCTATCCCAAGTCGTTCGATGAGAAATATCTCGTTACCGAATACCTCGACGCCTGGAGCGATGAGAACGCAACCATCACCGTTAACGGCAAAACCATCCCCGCCAGTGAGCGCGCTCACGTAACCTATACAGACACGCTCGAGCTTATTATCAGCATGATCAACACGATGATCGATGTCGTTTCTTATGCGCTTATCGCGTTCACCTCTGTATCGCTCGTCGTTTCAACCGTTATGATCGGTATCATTACGTTCGTTTCGGTAATCGAGCGTATAAAAGAAATCGGCGTTATCCGCTCACTCGGCGGAAGAAAGAGAGACGTAAGCAACCTCTTCATCGCAGAAACCTTCATCATTGGATTGCTCGCAGGACTTATCGGCGTAGGATTCACCTACTTTGCATCCCTCATCGTTAATATCATCCTCGAGCCCCTTATCAACTACTCGCACATCGCGGCGCTTCCCGCATCAAACGCTATTATCCTCGTGCTTCTCAGCATCGGTCTCACCCTTATCTCAGGTTTGATCCCCGCAAAGAGCGCGGCTAATCGCGACCCCGTAGTTGCACTCCGCACCGAGTAATTAAATCCAAAAACCCAAGAGGTCGGCATCCGCCGACCTCTTTTTTGTTGAATTGAAGAATAAAAACAAAAATAATACACAAAATTATCAAAAACTACTTGACAAACCTCCTTTTATATGCTAAAATATTCAAGCACTTGAAAATACGCACCTTGCTTTAGCGGAATTGTTAACTTAATATCTCAATCTAGCGGAATTGCGTAGTATGCGTGCGACATAGTCGCTCGTAAAGCACTAGCAGACTTTGGTTCGTCAGAACCAACTCTGATCTATGTTAACTTAATATCTTAATCTAGCGGAATTGTGTAGTGGTAGCACAGCAGACTCTGACTCTGTATGCCTGGGTTCGAATCCTAGTTCCGCTGCCAAAGAAAAAAGACCATCATCCGATGGTCTTTTTTCTTTCTTTTGGCAACGAAACTGCGTCCCGAACCTAGTTTCTTGCCATCGGCAAGAAATGGGTTCGCATACCGCCGTCGGCGGTATCCGGCGTTTTGCGTGGGAATACCTGCCCCATAGCATTAAAGCCTACGGCTCTTCGCAATCTCTCCGCACGCTAGCCGTACCCTGGTTCCGCGACCATCATCCCGATGGTCTTTTTTCTATCTCCGCAAACTGCGTCCCGAGCCCAGTGTTTTGCCCATCGGGCAAAACTTGGGTTCGCATATGCTCGCGCCGCGAGCATATCCGGCGTCGTGCGGAGATGTTAGCTTTCCGTAGTATATGCGGAACAATCCTAACCAATTTCCCCCGCACAGCCGTACCCTAGTTCCGCTGCCCAAGCGAGTTGGTCCTATTTGTTTTCCGATCTACCTAGCAAATAATCAAGAGAAACGCCAAAATAATCCGCAAATTTTATAAGCGTTTCGTAATCAGCTTCTCGTTCCATATTTTCAT
>JAZLEH010000223.1:0-2308 GCA_045615165.1 Eubacteriales bacterium
CTGTCGCTTGCGGAGGTGATGGTGGAATTGCTTACAGTGAGGCTTCCCGCTCTGAGCTGAGCGAAGTTTGTGATTGCATCGATCGTGCAGTTATTGATCGTGCACTTCGCGGATGAGCTGTTTATAAAGACGAAGCTAGAGCCGGCGTGTGAGATATTACCGCCGTAAACAGTAACATTTGCATCATTCGGGCGAATGTAGCCGCCGTTTGCCGTTATCGTTCTTCCGTTAAGGTTGATATCAAGGTCGGCGTATACGTAGTTACTCGCATTAGTGCCGTCGATCTTTACGATCTCGATATTCTGATAGAGCTTTATCGCCTTTATATCGCCGTAACCCGAGAGGAGCTCGTGGAAGCTCTTGGTTTCGGAAACGTTAACCGTACTGCCGTCGGTCTTGGTAAGCTCGTAGAAAATTTCACTCTTAACGGTGATCTTGGGATAGGTAGCGCTGTCGGAGTCGGTGTTGTCGCCGAACTCGGTCGCGCCGTCAACGAACGCGATCTTTGCAAGAGTCGTGTCGCCTGCGTTTGCAACGGGAACGGACGAGAGCTTTACTCCCGGCGCAAAATTAAACGTCGCGGGAAGCAAGCCGTCCTTTTTAACGAATGATGCATACGAGAGCTTGGTGCTACCGCTGAATTTAACGCTCGTTATGCAGGAAAGATTGTTATTTGATGCGCTTGCATCGTCATTGAACGTGATAACAGACTTCGTGGTTGAGAAGGTCGTGTTCTTTATCTCAACGTTCTTTAAGGTTGACAAATTATTTCTCGCAATATTAATGAGGCACATCTTCGCGCCCGTGAAGGTCACGCCGTCTATCGAAAGATTCGAGGATGCTCCTGCATAGGACATCTGCACGAAAGCATTGTCACTCGAAACGGTTGACGATACGGTCGAGCTCTCAATAGCCGCATCACCGTTTCTCAGGTGGATGAAATTTATCCCTGCGCTGATCTCACAATCGCGGATAATGATCTTCGCGTTGCTTATGAAAGCAAAATATGATGCGGAGTGAGATATTTTTCCGTTATGCACGAGAACCTCGACTGATGCGTTCGGGCGAAGATATCCTCCGTTTGCGGTTATCGTGTGATCGTTAAGATCGATTTCAAGATCATTTGCTACGTAGTTGCTTGCGCTGTTTGCATACTGTGTGACCTCAATATCGGAATAGAGCTTGATCTTAACTATATTACCGTAGCTTGCGTAAAGCGTACCAAAATCCATTTCGGCGGTTACCTTTTCTACGCTTCCGTTATCGAGAGTAACCTCGTAAAGCGTGCCGTCGCCGCTTCCCTCTGCCGATGCCGCAAACACGAGCGCACAGCAAAGAAGCATAGTAAGCACCATGGTTATGACTATACCCCAAAATTTATTTTTTCGCATATTTACCTCCAAGGATAAGAGTGGCAGTCTGCACTCTCAATTTTGCTTATCATTTATATTATCGCAACAGAATCATTAAAATTCGGGATCGTAGCTCTGCTCAAAGGGATGCCAAACAGCTCTGCGCACCTCGATATCCTTGATCGCGAGCTTTGTACAATAGGGGGAGAAGCCTACGTGTCCTCCGCTTATGTAATGGGGGTCGATGAGCTCCGCAACGCATACTCCGTCGGCATAGAGGAAACTGTGACCACCGATGATACCCGTAACTACTCTAACCTCGTCGCCGGGGTTATAGGTATATGCACCCGTGAGGGAGCGAAGTCCGATCTCGGGTGAGCGCTCGATTCCGCTCTTATGCTCGTACCAGCCGTTGAATCCGACGACGTACGCGTTTCCGAGGTAGTCGATATCGGTATCCCAATGCGCCGCAAACACGGCGTTAAGGTCACGCGTTGCGGGGAGAACGGTTTTCATAGTGTAGCTGAAAATTATATCCTCGTCAAAGCTCTTACGGCTGAAGAGGATTCCGCCCTTATTTCCGCGCTCAGCTCCGATGAGCCAGCCGTCCTCTTCGCACCACTCGCCTGCCATAACCTGCCAGTCATTTTCCCAATCCTTATCGGGCTTAGAGGAAAGGAACACGGGGCACTCGTCAAGGCGGACGAGCTTGCCGAGAAGATGAAGTTCCTTCATTTCGTTTTTCATTTATATATACCTGCCTTATCGTTTTTATATTATTTTATCATACAGATAATTAAAAGTCAACACGCGCGCGAGATTACGCTCATAAACGCCAAAAAGACTATTGGTCTTAAAGGATTTGGAACGAAAGAGGGGAGGCATTATCGCCTCCCCGAATACTGCTATTGCATAAATCTTCTGAGCTTGTCTATCGCTCCCTTTTCAAGACGGGA
>JAZLEH010000224.1:0-25497 GCA_045615165.1 Eubacteriales bacterium
TACCGCAAACGTCGCATATAGCGTTCTTTGGATCTTCGTCAACGCACTCGGCGCAGGGAACTTCAGATCCGCAAGCGTCGCACTTTGCGTTTTTGTTGTTATCAACACAGCTATGGCAGACAGGGAGCGTCTCATTGCAGACGTCGCACCTTCTATCCTCATTTGCATTTTCGTGAGCAGTGCAAGCAACCGCGCTGCCGCAAACGTCACAGCTTGCATCCTTGGGATTTTCGTCCACGCAGGTGTGATCGTCTACCACAACGGTAGTGCCGCAAATATCGCATTTGCCGTTCTCGTTCGCATCAGTGTGCGTCTGGCAGGGAGTGATGCTCTTCTGGCAAACGTCGCACCTTGAATCCTCGTTTGCATTAACGTGGGTCGCGCAGGGCACGTCCTCACCGCAGACGTCACATCTTGCGTCTTTCGGGTTTTCATCAATGCAGGTCTCGCATTCAACCTGAGAGCCGCAGATATCGCACTTAGTGTTTTTATTCTCATCCTCGCACTCGTCGCAGACGGGAATGGTCTTCTTGCAAACGTCGCACCTTCTGTCCTCGTTTGCATTTTTGTGGGCTTTGCATTCAACTGCCTTGCCGCACTCGTCGCACTTGGCGTCCTCATCCTCGTCAATGCATTCCTCGCAGGCGAGATTTGCGCCGCAGATGTCGCATCTGTCATCCTTCGGCTTTCTGTCTCGGCAGGTATGCTCGTCGCTTTCAACTACCTCGTCGCACTTGTCACAGAAGCCGTCGCCGTCCTCGTCAACGCATTCGTCGCAGGGGTCGCTTCCGCCACCGCAGGCAAACATAGAGAATGCAAGCGAAATAGCAAGGAGTATAAGTAAGATCTTCCTTTTCATATAAATCCCTTTCATAATATTACTATATATAATTAGTATTATATTATAATTATATCTAATATTAACAAATAAGTCAATGAAAAATCAATAAATTCTACCTTAAAATATATAAAAAGAGAGCGGCTATAAAAGCCGCCCTCAAAATCGTATTAACCGAATATGATGTGATTGTCGCTGTTGTGATAAGTACCGAGGTAGTAATCGTCAGCACCCTCACCGTAAATGAACTTCGTCTTAGCGAAGTAGAAGTTAGGATCGCCGCTTGCCACGAACTTGAAGGTGTAGTTCTTCGAGATGTTCGTGATCTTGATATAATCAGGCATTCCGATCGGGTTGTGGTTGCGATATCTGTTTACGGGGAGAGTTGCGTCATAGTAATACTTATCGCTCGGACGGTCAAGTGAATACTGACCGGAGGTATCTACGATGAGCTCGTAAAGTCCGGTAGTTTCGTTAAGTGCAACGACCTTCGGAGAGGTGTTTAAGGTGGTATCAAGGTGCATGTAATCATCCTTACCGCCGTAGAAGAAGTTCATCGCAAGATCGTTGATAGCCGCCTTGGTCTTTACGTTGTAGATGTTAAGGTTAGAGACTTCGATATTGGGAATGTAGCACTTGTAGCCGTAGTCCCAGTTCGAGTATCCGTGATAGAACATGTAGAACGCGCCGTCGCTTATGTAAGCGTCAACGTTCTCAAGAACGACCTTTCCTTCCCAGGTTGAACCGTAGTCACCACGCATGTAGATAAGCGAGTTATCTGTTGCGCCCGAGCCTGCGGAATACCACTTGGTATCCTTAACGATGAAGTCGCCCTTACCGGTGATAGCGAAGAAGGTAAGCTCGCATCCGATTACAGAACCGTTATAAAGACCGCAGTGTGCGTCGAAACGGGAGAGCTGAGAGTTGATGTAGTTCATGTTCTTGCAGTAGTTAGTACCGCCAACACCCCAGCAGTTTCTTACGTTCTTACCGTTGATGTCGTTCCATCTCATACTAAGCTCACCGCTCGATGAGTCGGCGGGGTTGCCCTCTGCGTCTACCCAGAAGTTGACCTGCGTGCATCCCTCGAAGTTGAGGTTGTTTACAAGGTTACCGCCAAGGTCGTAAGTACCTGCAATACCGAAGTATCTTCTACCCTGCACCTGGCAGTTAAGGAAGGTAACGTCGGTTGTTTCCTGACCGTAGAAGAAGCCTCTGTAATGAGTACCCTCAAGTCCCTGCTGTGCATGCTCTTCGGGAGTGAACTCGTCGGTAACGAAGTGAAGAACTCCTTCAACCGTCGTGTACGGACGGGATACGGTGATACCGCGCGCGTAGTATCCAAGCTCACTTACCTTACCGTTTGCGTCGGTTATCGACGCGTCAATGCGGCAGGCTCTCGTAGTGATCGTACCGCCGGTTACGGTGATTCTTTCCATATCGGTGCGGTAAACTACTATCTGAGTAAGTGTGGAATAGTCGAACATGAAGGGAGTGGAGGGATCAATATTTCCTTCTGCGTCAAGGAGGAGAAGCTCGTGCTGAGCACCAGACTGACCTGTACCCTTGGTCTCGTTAACGTAGCTTGAACCTGAACGGCGGTAAACCTTGTGGTTGTTGTTATAGATAACTACCATTGCGGGATAGCCGAGGCCGAGATCAAGCTTCGTGGTGTTGTAGGAATAACCGATAGGTCCGAGTGCCGCAAGCTTATCGAGATCGTTGATTTGAGTGGTAGCGTAATCTGATTCAACACTGAAGATGCTCTTGCCGTACATTGCGCTACCGCCGTAAAGCTTATCGCGTCCGTCAATGTTGCGGTCATCAATGATGAAGCGAGCGCCGGTCCAGATAGTGTTGGTTTTAATTGTTATTTGCTTTGTGGAGGGGTTCATTTCACCCTCAAGCTTAACGTAGGTCTGATTGATGTAGTATTCCTTCTTGGGGGTTGCCATAACCGTCTGTCCGCACTCGTTTGCAAACTGGTGCGCAAGGTATATAGCTACGAAGTCGTCGGTCTTTCCGTCGCCCTTCGCGTCAAAGTCTTCGTAGTAAACTACGCTTATATCCTGAGTATAGATCGTTCCCGAAAGGTTAACGTCACCGGTTGCGTTGGTGATGTTGTTAAGAACGAAGGTCGTTGATGCGTCGCTGAGCTTGTTGTCAAACGCGCAATCGATTCTAAGGGTCTTGCCGTCGGAGTAAACCTTGAAGCTCTCTTCGCCGGAAACCTTGGGGATATGTCTCATTATGATGGAGTTTTCTGTAGCGTTCTCGATCGGAACTATATAGAACCAGTAACCGGTTCTGTCGTAGATAGTATCCTGAAGAGCCTCTGCCGCTGTCTTGTAGTAAGGAATGGTAAGATCGGCAGCTATCGTGTAGCCCTTCATATCGTTGCCGTCAACGGCAAGAGAGGTAACCTTATATCCGCTCTGGATCTTCTCGATATTCTGCTTTTCGCTCATTACGGCGTATTCGAGAAATTTATCCTCGTAGGTGAGGAAGTCCTCCGCAAACTCCATGAGCGCATCCTCGAGAGTCGCATCAGAGCCCGCGTTGATGAGTATCTTAGTTCCTACGATCTTGATTATATAGCCCTTCTTACCGAGCGAGTAGCGGTCGTATTCGTACTCTTCGCCACGGGAGGTAACGTTTCCAACGAGAACCTCGTATACCATTTCCTCATCGTTTGAGTTGCCCTCGGATACTGAAGGAATTTCGATGCCCGATTTTCTTTCAACGCCCTTGATGATAGTCTGCTCAACTATCTTACGCAAGGTCGCGCTGAGGTCGGATGCAAGAACGAACTGGAACTGAGGGACCTTCTCGTCGATAAGAACGATCTCGGTGTAAACGGGCATCTTATTGCCGCACTCGTCGCAGATTCCGTCGCTGTCTTCATCCTCGCATTCCTCGCAAGGCATTCTCTTGTCACAAACGTCGCAGATTCCGTTATCGTCGTCGTCTTCACACTCTTCGCAGTCAACGGGCTTGCCACAGACGTCGCACTTAGCGTTTCTGTTATCGTCAACGCACTTAACGCAGGGAACCTCCTTGCCGCAAACGTCGCACTGTGCGTTCTTGGGATCAACGTCAACGCACTGATCGCAGGGAACGCTAGATCCGCAAACGTCACAGATCGCATCCTTGGGGGAAGCGTCTACGCACTCGTCGCAGGGAACGATAGAGCCGCAGATATCGCACTTCTTGTTGTTATTTGCGTCAACACAGCTCTGGCACGCGGGAATGGTAGTTCCGCAAACGTCACAAGCTCTGTCTTCATTAGCATTGGTGTGAGTCGTGCAGGGAACAGCGCCGCCGCAGATGTCACATACGGCATCCTTGGGATTTGCGTCGATACAGGTGTGGGTGTCTGCATTGTAGGTCTTACCGCAGATGTCGCACTTGCCGCTGTCGTTTGCGTCAACGCACTCGTCGCAGACGGGAATGATCGACTTACAAACGTCGCACTTTGCATCCTCGTTTGCATTAACGTGTGTTTCGCAGGGAACTGCATTGCCGCAAACGTCGCACTTGGCGTCCTTGGGATTTACGTCAACGCAGGTCTTGCAGGCAACCTTCTTGCCGCAGATATCACACTTTGCGTTCTTGTTTGTGTCAACGCAGGTGTCGCAAACAACTATGTTGTTGCCGCAGACGTCGCATCGTCTGTCCTCGTTTTCGTTAACGTGCTCTTTGCAGATAACGTCATTACCGCAGACGTCGCATATAGCGTCTCTGGGGTCTTCGTCAACGCAGGTCTTGCAGGCAACGGACTTGCCGCACTCGTCGCACTCGCCGTCCTTATCCTTGTCCTTGCATCTGTGCTTTGCAACAAGCTCGTCACAAACGTCGCAGAAGCCGTCGCCATCGTTGTCGACGCACTTTTCACATTTTTCGGGGTCTCCGCCACCCGTGCATGCGAACATACTGAACGCAAGAGCAAGAGCGAGGAGAATCAAAAGTAACTTCTTTTTCATAATAACCTCTTTTTTATATAAACTGTTTATTCGAATCTGAATGTTTTTGTTTTCGTCTGTCCAACGTGGTCAGGACCGACGAAGTAATCGCCTGCGCCGTCACCGTATATGAACTTGGTGTCGCCGTAGAAGCCGCCGTAGGTCTCAACGTCGTCCCAATAGCCGCCGTCGCTGATCTTTCCGCTTTCCGCCGTATTGGTAACGACGAAGGTGTAAGGTCCGGAGTCGTCCCTTCCGTCGCCGTTGGTGTCAACGCCGTCGTTGTTGATTATCTTGATATACTCGGGCGGGCGGATCATATTGAGGTTGATCAAGAGATTTGAGGTGTAGCCGTCGGTGTAATCGGCAGCCGAGTTCTTGATCACGCTGTACTGATAGGAGGTGTTACCTATCTTTCCGTCACCGTCAAGATCTATCGGTCCGTCGACGACTCCGTCGCGGTTTCTGTCAAACGTCGGCTCGTCTATGAAGCCGTCCTTGTCGTTATCCTCTATTGAGAATATCGCGCTCGTGTGCGACTCGGCAAGGTGGAGCTGAGACGATTTGCTAACGTTTGATCCCGTGATATATATCGTATATCCCTCGGGTAGGGGCTGATAGTTGCTGATGTTATAGTAATTAAGGTTGTCTATCGAAATGGAGGGGAAGCACGCTTGATATCCGTAGTACCAGTTCGTATAGCTGTGATAGAAGAGATATACCGCGGCGTTCGAATAAACGTATGCATCAACGTTCTTAAGGTCTATCTCGCCCTCCCAAGTAGAGCCGTAGTCGGCACGAAGGTGGAAGAGTGAGTTCGAGCCGTAGCCCGTGCCCTCTGCGAAGTATCTTACGTTTTCAACGATGAAATCACCGTTACCGGTAATTGCAAGGTAGTTGACGGTGGAGTCGATTACCTTACCGTTATAAAGTCCTGCGTGGGCATCGAAGCGTGAAAGCGTCGAGCCGATATACTCCATGTTCTTGCAGTAGTTAGTACCGCCGATACCCCAGTGCATCTTGAGGCTCTTTCCGTTGACCTCGACCGACGCCATACTGGGAAGCGCGTTAAGCGTCGTTTCCATTGCGGCTCTAATTACGTAATCCTCATCGACCGAGACCCAGAAGTTGTTCTGCTCGCAGTTTTTGAAGACGATCTTGTTGACCGTGTTACCCGTAAGGTCGTACGTTCCTCCCGTACCGCCCTGCGGTCTCTGATAGCATCTTCGTCCCTGAAGGGTGCATCCCTCGAAGGTTACGTGGTTTGCGTTCTGCGCGGTGAAGAATCCGTTATAGCATCCCGCAACGTAGATGATGTTACCGTTTGAGTCAACCTGTCCGCTGAGTCCGACCTCATCTGTGACGAGGTGCTTAACGTTCTTGACGGTGGTGAATGAGCGGGAAACCATAAGGCTTCTGTAGAAGTAGGTGCTTCGGCTGGAAACTGCTCCTGTCGCAGTGGTGTAAACCAGGTTTGCCTGGCTTGCGCGGGTCGTGAACACGCCGCCCTCAATGGTAAGCGCGGTCGACTCGTCGAGCCTGTAAACGAGCACCTTCGTAAGATTCTGATAATCGAACATTACGGGAGTTTCTTCGCTGATGTTTCCGTCCTTGTCAAGCACGATGCACTCGTGCATATCACCGCCGGCAAATCCGCCGTATCCGCGGCGTCTGTATACCTTGTGTGATGAGTTGTAGGGGATTATCATGACGGGGCCGTCCCAGCCAACGTCGATCTCGATGTTGGTCGTGTGCCTGTTGATTCCGTCAGCAAGCATGCGCTTAAGGGTGGGCGCGTCGCTTATAGTTATTTCCTTGAGGTTATCGTCTGGAACGACCTCAAAGAGATAGGTGTTCATTTTCGTGTTGATATCGCTGCTTGAGGTGATTGACGAAAGGGTGAGCGCTCTGTCGTCAATGATGAACTCGGCGTTGCCCCAGTCAACGTTGGTCTTGATTATCGCCTTCTGGAGAGTTTCTTTCGTTGCGCCCTCAAGCTTGAAGTATGTGAGGTATATGTAATATCTTGCGCCCTTCGATGCCTTTACCGTCTGTCCGCACTCGTTCGCGAATTCGTGAGTGTAGTAGATCGCCTCGAAGGAATCCTCCTTGCCCTTCGGGTCTGCGCCGAATTCCTCGTAGTAAACTACGCTGATATCCTGCTTATATACGGTTCCCGTGAAGTTAACGCTTCCGCTTCCGCCCGCGATCTTTTCAAGAACGAAGGATGCGGTTGCGTCACCGAGCTTGTTATCATACGCGCAATCTATAATAAGGTTAGCTCCGTCGGCGTATACCTTGAAGCTCTCGTCGCCCGAGACCTTCGCCGCGTGGCGGAGAATTATCGACTTGTCCGTCGCGTTCTCTATATCAACGATCGTGAGCCAATATCCCGTCTTCTCATAGATCTTGTCCTGAAGGGCGAGGGCTGCGTCGCTGTAATATTTGCGGGTAAGCTCTGCGGCTATCGTATATCCCTTAAGGTCGCTTCCGTTGATCGAGAGGGATTTTACCGCGTAATCGTCCTGCGGCTTGACTATCGAATTATTCGGAGTCATAGCCACCGAGTAGATATCGTAGCCTTCAGCGTTAACGCCGAGGATATTGCTTGCGAAGCTCCGAAGCGTCGAAAGAAGCATTTCCGGCGAGCCCGCGTTGATAACTATCTTCGATCCGACGAGCTTTATCGCGTAACCGTTCTTTCCGAGGGTGTGCGGATCGATGAAGTATTCATCGCCGAGCGAGTCTACCGTTCCGACGATAACCTCGATCTCTCTCGGTACGTAGTTTTTCGCGCTCTCAGAGAACGCCTTTACCGTAAGAGAGTATTCGTTTCGAAGCTCTGCTATAAGCGTCTGCTCGAGATATTTCTTTGAATCAAGATCGATATCGGAGGAGAATACGAATTGGAAATCAACGTCTCCGTCGTCGATAAGGATGATCGATCCATCGGGAAGCTCTATCGGCTCATCGCAAACGTCACAGATAAGATCCTTGATAAGGTCGATGCACTCGTCGCAGGGTATCTCGTTTCCGCAAACGTCGCAGATTCTGTCGTCGTCATCGTCAACGCATTCCGCGCAGGGAACGAAGCTTCCGCAAACGTCACACTTAAGGTTCGAATTTTTATCGACGCACTTAGCGCAGACGGGCATCGTCGAATCGCAGACGTCGCACGCCCTGTCCTCGTCTTCGTTGACATGGTTTTTGCAGGGCATCGTCTCGCCGCACGTGTCGCAAACGTTGTTGCCGTTAGCGTCAACGCACTCGTCGCATGCGGGCATAAGCTCGCCGCATTTGTCACAGAAGACGTCCTCGTCCTCGTTGATATGCACCTTGCAGACGATTACCTCGTCGCAAATATCGCAGAAGCCGTCGTCGTCCTCGTCAACGCACTCGTCGCATTCCGCCTTGACGTAATCGCCACATTCGTCACAGAATTCGTCGCCGTCCTCGTCGAGGCAGACGTGATCGTCATCGGGCTCGTCATCGCCGCTGTCGCCGATGTCGCTTTCAACCGTCTTTCCGCATTTGTCGCATTTATTATTTTCGTTTTCATCGATGCATTTGCTGCAGGCGGGAATGGTCTTCTTGCAAACGTCGCATTTTCTGTCCTCGTTTGCGTTAATATGCTCGACGCATTCAACGGCGCTGCCGCAATCGTCGCACTCGCCGTCCTTGTCCTCGTCAATGCATTCATCGCACGCAAGGCTCTCGCCGCAGATGTCGCATATACCATCCTTCGGCTTTCTGTCGGAGCAGGTATGCTCTCCGTCGGGCATCTTTTCGTCGCACTTATCGCAGAAGCCGTCGCTATCGTTATCGACGCACTTGTCGCAGGGGTCTTCACCGCCGCCACAGGCAAATAACGTGAGCGAAATTGCGAACGCCAGTAACAAAAGTAGTAATTTTTTCATAGAATTACCGCCTTTATATAATTTAAAATATTTTGTTACATTATATTTTAACATATTATATTCTATTCTTCAAGTCGTTTTTGATAAAATCGGTAAAGTGCATAAAAAAATGCTCCCATTTTTGTGGGAGCAGACGAAACGCGGAGGCTAAAATAAGAAGGACGCGGAAAATCCGCGTCCTTGTTTGTGATTCGTCCGTTAATTAACGGAAGGCGAATGTGGTCGTTTTGGTCTGATCGGGGTTGTTCGGGCCCTGGAAGTATTCGGTTTCCGAATAGTAGAACTTGGTCGAGCCGAAGAAGCCGCCCCAGTTCTCCTCAACGCCCCAATATCCGCCGTTGGATACTCTCTTTACGGGATCGTTTGCATTAGCGCCGGTGTTGTTAACAACGTAAACGTATCCGCCGTTGCCGTCGTGACCGTCGTTATTGAGGATCTTGATGAATTCCGGAGGACGGATCATATTGAGGTTGATCTTAACCGTTGAAACGACGCCCGAGTCGTAAGAGGGGCTCTTAAGCGCTTCCTGATACGAGAAGCTGGTGTTTCCTGCGATTCCGTTGCCGTCAAGGTCGATCGGGGGATCAATTACTCCGTCAAGGTCTCTGTCCATTGCGGGCTCGTCGATAAATCCGTTGCCCTTATCCTTGCAGCTTGAGCACTTGTCAACGTGGATGTCCTTCTGGCAAACGTCACAGTAGTTATCTCCGTCGGTGTTCACGCAGGCGGAGCAAGCATTAAGCGTTACGAACGCGGTATGGCAAACGTCACAGGTCTTATCAAGGTTTGCGTCAACGCAGCTTTCGCAGCGCGGGATCGACATATCTCTGTCGCAATAGTCGCAGAATCCGTCTACAAGGTCCTCGCACTTAGCGCACGCCTTAGCTGTACGCAGCTGCTTATGGCAGGTATCGCAAAGTCCGTCGGGATCCTTATCGTCTACCGAGAATACCGCGTAGTTGTGCGATTCGGGAAGGTGAAGCTTCGCCGTCGACGAAACGTGCGATCCTACGAGATAGATCTCATATCCCGCGGGAAGCGGCTTGAAGGTCTTGATGTCGTAGTAGTTAAGGTTGTCTATCGAAATAGAGGGGAAGCATGCCTGATATCCGAAGTACCAGTTCTGATAGCTGTGATAGAAGAGGTAGATGTTCTCGGAGGTGTAAGCGTATGCGTCAACGTTCTTAAGATAGATGTTGCCTTCCCACGTTGAACCGTAGTCGGAACGAAGGTGGAAGAGTGAGTTAGAGCCGTATCCCGTACCCTCTGCGTAGTAGGTTACGTTCTCAACGAAGAAGTCACCGTTACCGGTAATTGCAAGGTAGTTAACGATGGAGTCGATAACCTTACCGTTGTAAAGACCTGCGTGCGCGTCGAAACGGGAGAGCTGAGAGCCGATATACTCCATGTTCTTGCAGTAGTTAGTACCGCCGATACCCCAGTGCATCTTGAGGTTCCTACCGTTAACGTTGTAGGACGCCATGCTGGGAAGCGCGCCGGGAGTGTTAACGTCAGCGGAAACTACGTAACCGTCGTTATCGACAGTTACCCAGAAGTTAGTCTGAGTACAGTTCTTGAAGACGATCTTGTTAACCTCGTTACCCGTGAGGTCGTACGTACCCTGAGTGCCGCCCTCGGGTCTCGGGAAGCAGCGTCTACCCATAAGCTCGCAATCCTCGAAGGTGATGTGGTTTGCGTTATCTCCTGCGAAGAAGCCGTGGTATGCCGCCGCGGTTCTGATGATATTACCTGAGGCGTCAACCTGCTCGTTAAGAGAGATTTCGCCAACGATCTTGTGCTTAACGCCCTTAACGAGAGTGAAGGAGCGGGAAACCTTAAGACCGCGGTTGATGTATGCGCCGTTTGATACCGTCTCGCCGTTTGCATTTACGTAAACGCAGTTAACGGTACTTACTCTGGTGACTGCCGTACCGCCCTCGATCGTGATCGCGGTGGATTCGTCAAGTCTGTATACCTCGATATAATCGAGAGAGGTGTAGTCGTACATGATGGGGGTCTCGTCGCTGACCTTGCCGTCCTTGTCAATAACGATTACCTCGTGCATGCTACCGCCGAGATATCCGCCGTATCCGCGGCGTCTGTATACCTTGTGGCCGGAGTTGTAGGGGATGATCATTATGTCACCCTCCCAGCCCTGAAGCGCATCCTTGGGGATGTGGATCTCGGTGGTGGATCTGTTTATCGTTCCTGCGAGAGCGGAGAGAACTGCCTCGTCCTTGATCGTGAAGGTGACATGCTCGTCGTCGGGAAGAACTGTGAATATGTTGGTGGAGTAAAGATCGTAGGTGTCAGTGCCCTTGAATACCGAGATATCCGAGTCGTCGATTATGAACTCAGCGCCGGTCCAGACGGTGTTGGTCTTGATCGGTACGGTTCTTACGACTGCGTTAGCGTCTCCTTCAAGCTTGATCTTGGTGTTGTGGATGTAGTAGCTCTTCTTGGGAGTAGCCTTTACGGTCTGACCGGAAATGTTAGCGAAAACGTGCGCCCTGTAGATCGCCTCGAAGTCGTCGGTCTTTCCGTCGCCCTTAGCGCCGAAGTCCTCGTAGTAAACTACGCTTATATCCTGAGTGAAGAGCGTTCCCTCGAAGTTAACGTCACCCGATGCGTTCGAGATGTTGTTAAGAACGAAGGTGGTGGAAGCGTCGGTAAGCTTGTTATCGAACGCGCAGTTGATGTACATTATCGAGCCGTCAACGTAAACCTTGAAGCTCTCCTCGCCGTATACCTTGGCAATATGCTCGATCACGATTGCGTTCTCGGTAGCATTCTCGATCGGAACGACCTTGAGCCAATAACCGGTTCTGTCGTAGATGGTATCCTGAAGGGAGTACGCCGCGTTCTTATAATCCTCGTTGGTAAGATCCGCACCGATCTTGAAGCCCCTCATATCAGTTCCGTTAAGAGAAAGGGAGGTAACCTTGTAGTTATTCTGAATCTTCTCAACGTTCTGCTTCTCGGTCATTACGGCGTATTCAAGGCGCTTATCCTCGTAATTGAGAATGTCCTCTGCAAACTCCATAAGCGCGTCCTCAAGAGTCGCGTCAGAGCCTGCGTTGATAATTATCTTAGTGCCGATAACCTTGATAACGTAGCCCTTCTTACCAAGGGTGTAACGGTCGTAAAGGTATTCCTCGCCGCGGTTGGTAACGTCACCGACGAGAACCTCGTATTCCATTTCCTTGTCAGCGCTGCTTCCTTCGGAAACTGCGGTAACGATAAGGCCGGATTTTCTCTCGATGCCCTTGATGATGTTCTGCTCAACGACCTTGCGTACCGTCGCGTTGAGGCCCGTTCCGAGAACGAACTGGAACTGAACCGTCTCATCAACAAGAACTACGGTTGAAAGCTCGGGCATCTTCTGTCCGCATCTGTCACAGAAATTATCTTCATCGCTGTCAACGCACTCGTCGCAGGGGATCATCTCGCCGCAAACGCCACAGTAGCCGTCCTCGTCGTCATCCTCGCACTCAGTGCAGGCAACCTTCGATCCGCAAACGTCGCACTTAGCGTCCTTGTTCGCGTCAACGCAGGTCTCGCAAAGAACCTTTGATCCGCAAACGTCGCACTTGGCGTTCTTGTTTGCGTCAACGCACTCGTCGCATACGGGAATCGTTGCGTCGCAGGCGTCGCACTTTCTGTCTTCGTTTGCGTTAACGTGTACTTCGCAGGGAACGGTAGATCCACAGACATCGCACTTGTTATTCTTGTTCGCATCAACGCAGGTCGCGCAAACGGGAAGAACGGTGTTACAGGTGTCGCATCTTCTGTCCTCGTTGGCGTTAACGTGGGTCGTGCAGGGCGTTTCGAGATCGCTTCCGCAAACATCGCATCTGTAGTCGGTGTTAGCGTCGGTATGCTCACGGCACGCCATAGCCTCGCCGCAGATATCGCACTCTGCGTTCTTGGGATTTTCGTCTATGCAATCGTGTCTGACGTCCATATCCTCGCCGCAAATGTCACAGACATCGTCGTCATCGTCGTCAACGTGCGTGTCGCACTCAACTATCGATCCGCAAACGTCGCATCTGCCGCTTTCGTTTTTGTCAACGCACTCGTCGCAAACGGGAATAGTCTTTTTGCAGACGTCGCACTTTCTGTCTTCGTTGTTGTTTTTATGCGTCTTGCATGCAACCTTCTCGCCGCACTTGTCGCACTTGCCATCCTGCGGCTTTTTATCGTAGCAGGTGTGGGAGTACATTTCGACAAGCTCGTCGCAAACGTCGCAGAAGCCGTCCGTATCTTCGTCAACGCACTCGTCGCAGGGCTCTGTGCCGTCGCCCGATGTGCAGGCAAACAGCGAAAGCGCGAGTGAAAGCATGAGAAGAAGCGCAAATATTTTGCTGAGTTTTTTCATGGTTTCCTCCATAAATAATATATTTTTTTATATTGTATCACATATTTTTATGTAATTCAAGTTATCTGTTATAATTTCGGCGTTTTCCCTAAAATACGAAAAAGTTTTTTAGTTATTTACACGAATAAAAATTAACTTAGTTTGAACAAAAAAGCGGAGGCGTCGCTCGGACGCCCCCGTAAAAAGTTGATTTTTGAATTATTCGTAGAAATAGAACGTAGAGGTCTTGGTCTGACCAACGTTGCTCGGTCCCTGGAAGTAATCGGTCTCGGTGTAATAGAATTTCGTCGAGCCGAAGAAGCCTCCCCAGTTCTCCTCAACACCCCAGTATCCGCCGTTGGATACTCTGGTAAGCTCGTTATCCGCGTTCTTACCGGTGTTGTAGACCTTGAATACGTAACCACCCGTTCCGTCAACGCCGTCGTTCTCAAGGATCTTGACGTATTCCGGCGGCTTGGTAAGACAGAAGTTCGTGTAATTTCCGTTCCAAAGATATCCGTTCTCGGGCTTCGCGAGAGTTGCGTGGATCTCGTCGTACTTGAAGGGGGAGTTGCCAACGACTCCGTCCTTGTCAACGTCGAACGGTATATCAATGTATCCGTCTCCCTTATCCGTGCAGCTTCTGCAAACGTGGCAGGTATCGCACATGCTGTCGCCGTCCAAATCCTCGTACTTATAGCAGAGTCCGCAAACGTCACAGAAGTGGTCGCCGTCGGTATTGACGCAGTTCTTGCACTTCGCGGATTTAAGCTCGATCTCAATTCCGCATCTGTCGCATATTCCGTCGGGATCCTTATCCTCCATTGACAGCCATGCAGACGTGTGCGATTCGGCAAGGTGCATTTTTGAGTTTTCGTTAAATTGGTTAGCGTTGGAACTGAATGCAACGAGATAAATCTCGTGTCCTGCTTCAAGCGGCTTGTAGGTGCGTATGTTGTAGTAGTCCAGGTTGGTTATTGAAAGGCTCGGGAACGCAACGTCGTATCCGCGATACCAGTTGGTGTAGTTGTGATATACGAGCTGGCTTTGAGCATCGGGATAAATATATGCGTTAACGTTGGTTATCGTTATCGGGCCGTCCCAGGTTGAACCGTAGTCCTCACGAAGGTGGATAAGGCTGTTCTGACCGTATCCCGTGCCCTCTGCGTACCAGTTAACGTTGGTTACCTCGAATTCGCCCTTACCGGTGATAGCCATATAGTTAACGGTGGAGTCGATGATCTTACCGTTGTAAAGACCCTCGTGCGCGTCGAAACGGGAGAGAGTTGAGCCGATATACTGCATGTTCTTGCAGAAGTTAGTTCCGCCGACACCCCAGTGCATCTTAAGGCTCTTGCCGCCTACGTCATACGATGACATGCTGGGAACTGCGTTGGGAGTATCTCTGTCTGCGGGGATACAAACGCCGTTCTCAATCGTTACCCAGAAGTTAGACTGAATACAGTTCTTAAATACGATTACGTTAACACGGTTAGCGCCTATATCGTAAGTACCGCCCGTTCCGCCCTCGGGTCTCGGGAAGCAGCGCCTACCCGTCATCGTGCATCCGTCGAGAGTTACGTGGTTTGCGTTTGCGCCGGCATAGAAGCCCTGATAGCAAGCGCCGCACTTGATGATATTACCGTTTCCGTCTGTTTGCTCGGTGAGCTTGATCTCGTCAACGATGAGATGCTTGACGTTTTTAAGAGTAGTGTAAGAGCGGTTGATATAAATACCTCTGTTGATATATCCGCCCCAGGTGGTCTTCTTCGGGTTTCCGAGGTTGTCAACGGTTTCTCTGATAACGTTAACGTTACTTGCTCTCGTTGTGATAGTACCGCCTTCAACGGTAATTGCAGTCGATTCGTCAAGTCTGTATACCTTGATGTAGTCAATAGTCGTATATTCGAATGCTATCGGAGTCTCGTCGCTTACGTTTCCATCCTTGTCAAGAACGATGACCTCGTGCATGTCCGCTCCGTTGTAAGAGCCGTAGTTTTTACGCCTGTATATCTTATGGCTGGAGTTGTAGGGGATGATCATTATTTCACCTTCCCAACCGTCCATAGCTTCCTTCGGAATCTGGATATTGGTGACCCCGGGCTTGATTCCCGCGTCACGGATGGCGTCAAGCACCTCGGTGTCGGTGATCTTTATTTCTGCTAGATCGTCGTCGGGGATGATCTTGAAGATGTTAACTGCATACTGATCGTAGTTTGCATCTCCGGGGATAACCGAGAGGTCAAAGTCGTCGATTATGAACGACGCGCCCGTCCAGATTACGTTGGTCTGAATCGGAATGGATCTCGGAGTTGCGGTCTTTTCGCCGTTAAGCTGGATCTTGGTGCTCTTGATGTAATAGGTCTTGCCCTTGGTTGCCACAACCGTCTGTCCGCATTCGTTAGCGAATACGTGGGTAAGGTAAAGAGCCTTGAAGTCGTCGGTCTTTCCGTCGCCCTTTGCTTCGAATTTTTCGTAATTAACTACGCTGATATCCTGCGTATAAACGGTGTCAACGAAGTTGATAGCTCCGCTTCCGCTCGCGATCGTTCCGAGAAGGAAGGCGGTCGTTGCGTCGTTAAGCATATTGTCGTATGCGCAATCGATAACGAGATCGTCGCCGTCAACGTAGATCTTATAGCTCTCGTCACCGGTCACCTTGGGAATGTGCTTGATTATAATTGCCTTTTCGGGCGCATTTTCAATAGGAACGATATTGAACCAGTAGCCGGTTCTTTCATACATAGTCGCGCGGATGCTCTCTGCAACGGTCTTGTAATACGTAGCGGTGAGATCGGTTGCGATCGCGTAGCCCTTCATATCAGCGCCGTTAACCGAGAGAGCGGTTACCTTGTAGCCGGTCTGGGGCTTCTCTACGTTCTGCTCCTCGGACATCTCGGCAAATTCAACGCCTCTTGAGTTGTAATCAAGGATGTCCTCCGCAAATTCAAGAAGTGCCTCGCAGATCATCGCGTCAGATCCGCCGTGGATGATTATCTTCGTGCCAACGATCTTAATAACGTAGCCCTTATTTCCGAGGGAGTAGCGATCGTAAACGTATTCCTCTCCGCGGGAGGTAACGTCGCCGATAAGCACCTCGATGGGCATTTCAACGTCGTCACTTCTTCCTTCGGTGGTGCATTTAATCTCTATTCCGCTTTTGTTCTTAAGTGCGGGGAGAATTGTCTGTTCAAGAGTTCTTCTCGTGTCAATGTCTATATTCGTTGCAAGAACGAACTGGAAGTTGGGAACTGTATCTTCGATGAGCTTAAGAACGGTGGGCTCGGGCATATTGCCTTTGCAAACGTCGCACTTGCCGTCGTCGTTCTCGTCAACGCACTTGGTGCAGAGGACGTCCTTGCCGCAAATGTCGCATTTTGCGTTCTTCGGATTCTCGTCAACGCACTCGACGCAGGGAATCGTCTTTCCGCAGACGTCGCACTTTGCGTTCTTCGGATTATCATCAACGCACTCGACGCAGGGGATTTCCTTGCCGCAAACGTCGCATATAGCGTTCTTGGGATCCTCGTCAACGCAGGTAACACAGGGAATCGCAGTTCCGCAAACGTCACATTTTGCATTCTTGTTTGCATCAACACAGCTCTGACAAACGGGAAGCGTCCTTCCGCAAACGTCACAGAGTCTGTCCTCGTTTGCGTTAACGTGTGTAACGCAGGCTACCTCTTCGCCGCAGATGTCGCATCTTGCGTCCTTCGGGCTTGCATCAACGCAGGTATGCGACTCGACCTCGATTGTCTTGCCGCAAACGTCGCATTTACCGCTTTCGTCATCGTCAACGTGAGTTGCGCAAACGGGTATTACCTTGCCGCAAACGTCACATCTTGAATCCTCGTCATCGTTCGTGTGAGTCTTACAGGGGACTTCCTTGCCGCAAACGTCGCACTCGGCGTCCTTGGGGGATTTGTCTACGCACTTTTCACACTCAACGTCCTCTCCGCAAATGTCACATACGGCGTCCTTGGGATTTTCGTCCACGCAGGTCTTGCACGGAACGTATTCGCCGCAGATGTCACACTCTGCATCCTTCGGCTTTCTGTCTCTGCAGACGTGCTCGTCACTTTCAACGACCTCGTCGCATACGTCACAGAATCCGTCGCCATCCTCGTCGACGCATTCGTCGCAGGGCTCGTTTCCACCGCCGCCGCAGGCAAACATCGTGAACGTAAGGCTGAGCGAAAGAAGTATCAGTAAAAATTTCTTTTTCATACGCTTCTCCTTGGAATATTAATTTATTAATGGAAAAATTATATCACCAATGAGTTGCCTTGTCAATCTAAAATGTAAAAATATTTACAATTCAAATATAAAATTGTTAAATTGCATAAAAATAAAAACACGTGATTGTGCAAATTAACACGAAAAAATCCCGCCGGGACGTGGCGGGATTTTTGCTCAGGATTTCTTCCTTTTCATCCTTATGTAAACGAGGAGTGAGACTCCGGTGATAAACGCGACGGCACTGACTATTGCCACCGCGATCCAGGAAACATCAGCGAGCCCTGTGAATGAGAACTCACCGCTCTCCTCGCTCTGAAGGTGCGGAGCGAGGAGCGTGACGTCAACGATGATACCGAGAAGGAAGGAAAGACCCGAGAGAATACCGAGTGAAGCCGTGCTTTCCTGCGTCCTCTGAGAGGCGACGCGGATCGGCGTTTCTTTCGTAAAATCTATCACGCCCCCCAGGTAATACGCAACCGTGGTGAGAATTATTGCCTCCGGAAGCATATAGGTGAGGTTATAGCTGAGCGAGTAAATAAGCGCCGCTTCGTCGGGAATTGAGAGCCCTGCCCACACCGTTGCGCCGGATATAACGTGGCAAATATAGCGCAGAAGAGAGGTGAAGAGCGCGCCCGTAACGAGCGCTCCTCTCTGAGATCTGAACGCCCTTCTGAATACGCCGCCAAGACCCACGACCGTGAACGCCGCGATGTAGTCAAGCAGTATTATCGCAACGACCGATTGCCAGCCCGTAACGTATGAAAGCGTATTGAGTCCGAGCAGCTGCTGAAGCGCGGCGTATGCTACACCCGATCCAAGACCCCACCCAATTCCGTGCCTGAACGACAGGATTATAACGGGAAGCATCGACGCCATAGTTACGCTTCCACCGTATGGAAGCTCGATTATTTTGAGCAGTGAAAGCACTGTCGCAAACGCGATCATCATCGCGCTCTCAACAAGAGCGCGCACCATTTTCGTTTGTTTCATTTTCTTTTGTCCTCCGAATAAAAAATGCCGCACAGGATCACATCCGTGCGGCAGATTACTCGTGTAAACTTATCTTCCTACGACGGCATTATCCGTATCAGGTTAAAGGGTTTGACTATCGTCATCTCAGCGCATGGCACCCCTGATGTTTATTCTGTTTGGCTTGCAAATGATTATAGCATTCAAAGTTCCCTTTGTCAAGGGCTTTTTTAAATTTCCTCAATCACGAGAAGCGTTCCGTCTTTGACGGAAATTTTTGCGCCCTCGCGGATCACCTTGTTTGAAACTCCGAGCGGGAAGGTCGGCGTAAGCTCTCCGTCCTTTAATTCATAGTAAAGACCTTCGATCGTAACGCCGTGCGAAATCTTTGAAAAAGCAAACACGGATACGGTCTTACCTATATCTGCCGTGACTTTAAGCTCGCCGTTCGAGACCGCTTTTGCCGTCGATAAGCTATCGTAAAGCGTTATTGAATCGCCTTTCTCTGCGGCATAGCATAGTAAACAATAGTTTGCAAATGTGTGGTCTGCGCGTCCTCCGACTCCACCGTAGATCGAGAAGGTGTTATATCCTCTTTTTTTGCCCTCAAGATATGCGAGGTGCATATCCGTCTCGTCCTTTTCAACCTTGTGGCGTATGATCTCAACGTCGGTTGGAATGCTTGCGATAGAGTCCATATCTCCAATGAGAAGATCGCATCTTATCTCAAGCGATTTGAGGGTCGAATATCCTCCGTCCGCAGCGATGACGAGATCGGTCTCGTCGGGGGTGAAATCTCCGTAAAAAGCACCCGCGCCAACAATGTAACAGGTTTTCATTTACGCTTCCTCGTGAAGGTCAAGCATTTCGTCAACGGCTCTCATAACTCCGAGCTTGCCGTATTCGTAGGTAAGTCCGCCCTGCATATACGCGGTATACGGCTCGCAAAGCGGTCCGTCACACGAAAGCTCGTTCGTCGCACCGGTAACGAATGTTCCCGCCGCCATAATTTCGGGGTGGGGATAACCCGGCATTTCTCCCGGCTCGGGAATGCAATAAGCCTCAACGGGCGAGCCCATCTGGATTCCCTTGCAGAATTTTATAAGCTTGTCTGCCGAATGAAGATCCATCGTCTGAACGATGTCGGTCCTCTTTTCGTCGTATCTTGGTGAAACGTCGGCAAATCCCGCAAGTTCAAGAAGTCTTGCCGCAAATGCCATGGATTTGAGAGTTGACGCAACTGCCGCAGGAGCCATAAAGAATCCCTTGTAGAATGATGCGAGCTGGTTGAAATTCGCTCCGAGGCTCTTTCCGACGCAGGGGGCGGTGAGTCTTTCGGCAATGTCCTCAATAACCTCGCTCCTTCCGACGCAGTAGCCGCCGCTGACCGCGAATCCCGCGCCGAGGTTTTTCATCATCGAACCGACGAAAACGTCTGCTCCGACATCGGTCGGCTCTCTGTCCTCGGTGAATTCGCCGTAGCAGTTGTCTACCATTACGATCGTCTCGGGCGAAATTTCCTTTATTGCCCTTATCGCCTTCTCGATCTTATCGATCGTAAGGCTCTTTCTCTGCGAATATCCGCGGCTTCTCTGTATTGCCGCCATTTTAACGAATCCCTTTGCAAGGCGCTCCTTGATCGCGTCAATATCGAAATCGTCTCCGATAAGGTCGATCTCCTCGTATTTTACGCCGTATTTAATGAGCGAATTTCTGCTGTCACCTGCAGTTCCGATAACGCTCTTAAGTGTGTCGTATGGCTCGCCCGAAACGTATAAAAGGGTGTCACCCGGCTTCAGAAGTCCGCCGAGCGTTACCGAAAGGGCGTGCGTGCCGGACATAAGCTGGGGTCTTACGAGCGCGTCCTCAGCGCCGAATACCTTCGCGTATATCTCTTCGAGCTTATCTCTTCCCGAATCGGTGTAGCCGTATCCCGTGATCTCAATGAAATCAGCGGTGGAAACTCTGCATTCCTGGAATGCCGAGAGCACCTTTGCCGAGCATAAAAGCGCGTTTTCCTCTATCTTTTTAAATACCTCGGCGCAATCCTTTTCGGCTTGGATCGCGAGGCTTGCGACCTTGTCGCTTATGTTGTAACCGTAATACATATCGTCTCCTATATTATTTTCTTCAAAAGGTCGGGAATCTCATCAAGGCTTCTTACTTCGTAGTCCGGCTTTATATCATCTCGCACGGGGTTGCCCTTCGGGTTGTATAAGCAGGTAAGGATTCCTGCGTTTCTTCCGCCGAGTATATCGGAGGTGAGGCTGTCGCCTATGATGATCGTTTCCTTAAGGTCTATCTCTCCGATATCCTTAAAGCAGGCGTCAAAGAATTCCTTCGACGGCTTGTTATATCCGACTCTCTCGGAAATGAATATCTTGTCAAAATGCTTATCAATACCGGAAAGACCGATTCTTCCGTCCTGCACTACCGCAGTACCGTTTGAGGCTACGTAGGTTTTGTAATCCTTGTGAAGCTCGCGTATAAGCTCTTCTGCTCCGTCAATATAAAAATAAGTTGTGCTAAGGCTTTTTTCATAAAGCTTCTGCGCCTTCATCGGCTCGATATCAACACCAAGCTCGCTAAAGAGGATCGCGTATCTTCTCGGAAGAATCTCCTCCCTCGTCGCCTCTCCGCGCTCAAGGGCTTCCCATTGCCCCTTGTTGATAACACTGTATCTGTTGATCACCTCGTCCGTCGGCTCGATTCCGAGCGCCGATAAGGTGTTTGAAAGTGCAACTCTCTCCGATCGCCTGAAATCAAAAAGCGTATCGTCGAGGTCTAAAAAAACGTGTTTTATCAATTCCGTCTCTCCGACATCTTCATAACAATATAGTGTATTTTACCATAAAGCGCGCATTAAATCAAGAGCAAAAAAATAAAAACGCGGAAAAACCGCGTTTTTATACGTACAGATCGACCTCTATATTAAGCTTGCCCTTCTTTGAGGTGCTTTCGTAACCGAGATACACCATTCTTCCGTAGCCGCGAACGCTGATGCGCTCGTTTCTCTTCGGAATATACGACGTGTTCTCGCAAAGCCGTCCGTCAACGAACACGAGCTTTTTTGAAAACAAGGATTGCCCCTCCTCTCGCGAAAGTGAGAAGACCTTCGAGATCACGGCGTCAAGCCGCTCTCCGTTTGCCTGCACTCTCCTGCGCTCGGTCTTGTATAGCTCCCCCTCGGGAAGCTCGTCAACGATCGAGAGCCTTACGTCGGTGCGCTTTACCCGAGTAAGCTCCGAGATTATAAATTCCGCGATATCCTCCTTCGCGAATATATATCCGATGTTATCGAGTATCGGGATGTCTCCAAGCGTGCTTCGCTCTATTCCGAGGTTTAAAAGCGCTCCGAGAAAGTCTCTGTGAGTAAGCTTATCTGCAAATTTTTGCGACACGGGCTCTGCCTTGATGCAAACGATGGGGTAGGGAACGGAGTATCCGAGGCTCTCCTCGTCTCCGAATCGTATCATAACTCGCTCCGCTCCCTCAGCGCCGCCGTAAATCGAATATGGCAAGGGCGCTATTGCGCGCTTCACCTCGTTAAACGCCGATTGCTCCATCAGTCCGAGAAAATCCGTAAAAAGGAAGATTCCCGAGTTATAGGATTTGTTTGCAAGCTCTATGAATCTTTTCTTAAGAAGCTCAACGTCATCCATCAGAACGTCATCATGTCAACGGGGTAGAGTATCTTGAGCTGATTGATCTTTGATTCGTATGCCTTGCGGCGCTTTTCTCCGAGAAGGCCGTTCTTGATCTCGTCCTTGATCTCATCGTAGGGCATTTCCTTGGATTCGCTCTTCGAATTGAGCTTGATGAGGTGGTAACCGAACTGAGTCTTTACGGGCTCTGCGGTGATTTCGCCAACCTCCATCTCGAAAACTGCGGTGTCAAATTCGGGAACCATCTGTCCTCTGCCGAAGTCGCCAAGGCTTCCGCCCGCTTCCTTAGAGGGGCAGGAGGAGTATTCCTTTGCCGCATCCTCAAACGACTTTGCGCCGGATGATATCTCTGCGTAAATTGCCTTAGCCTCTTCCTCGGTCTTAACGAGAATGTGGCTTGCGTTTACGGTTTCACCCTGCTTGAATTCTTCCTTGTGCTGATCGTAGTATTCCTTCGCCTCAGCATCGTTAACGGTCACAGAGCCGAGTGCCTTTTCTCCTGCAAAGCTGATAAGGAGGCTGTCCTTAACTCTTGCAAGCTGTTCTCTGAATGCGGGATCTGCTTCGTAAAGATTTCTTCTCGCATCAAGGAGAAGGAGCTTGTTGTTTATAACCTGACCGAGAAGCATCTTTCTTCCTTCGGGGGTGTTGTATGCCGCTCCTCTCTGTCCGAGGCTCATAAGAAGCTCGTCAACGTCTTTGTCGGTGACCTGAAGGCCACCTACGGTAGCAAGTATTTTATCTGCCATTTTTATCTCCATTCCGCCGCTTATGCGGCAATTAAATTATTTTATTCTTAAACCCTTGGGGTAGTGGTTTTTGATCCTTCCGGAGCTTACCTTTCCTCCGCCGATAACTGCGCCCTCAAATTCAACGACGCACCATCCGTTGCCGTTTATCTCCCTCGCCTCGATCTCCTCGCCGCGAAGATATGCAGTGATGCGAGGGTCGTTTTTATTTAAGCATTCTCGCCTCTTAAAAAGGCTGCCGTAAGCCGAGAAGAACTGATGCGACGGGAAGAGCATTCCCGAGCGCACCTCGCCGAGAAGGACGCCTGCTGAAAATACCGATTTCGGCGGTACGTCGATACCGTGCGCTGAAATTACGAGGTTTTCTCCCACCTTGATAAGCTTTCCGTCGGGGGCTTTTACGAGGGATTCCTTGAAGAATTTGTTGGCCGCAAGCACTTCGTCCTTTGAGGGCTGCTTCGCCGAGCTTGCGTAAAGTATAGTTTGCTTTTTTGCCTCTCCGCTCTTGCGCTTCATAAGAGCTATAAACTGCCCCTCGCCCTTTGATACGTGTGGGTAGAATCGCCTGCAAAGATTGAGATTTTGTGTTCTTGCGCCGTCGAACACTATGCCGTCGCGCGTGCTTTTTATAAGCTCCTCGTTAACGGAGACAAGCTCAAAGTCATCCCTTTCTGAAAGGAACTCGTCTATGACCATTTCGTTCTCTTCGAGTGAGTAGGTGCAGGTTGAGTAGAGGAGATAACCGTCGGGCTTGACGAGCGGCGCTACGTTGTTTACGATCTCCTTTTGCCTCTCGGCGCAGGCAAGCACGTTTTCAACGCTCCATTCCGTGAGCGCCTCGTCGCTCTTGCGGAACATGCCCTCGCCGGAGCAGGGGACGTCTGCAATAACGAGATCGAAAAAGTCGCGGTAAAGCTTCTTAAGCTCTGCCGTGTCAAGCGAGGTCACGATAGCGTTTTTAATTCCGAGCCTCTCAAAGTTTGAGACCACGATCTTCGCTCTTTTCGGAACGTACTCGTTCGAAAGGATGAAGCCGCCGTCTCCGATCCTTGCCGCCGCCTGACCCGATTTTCCTCCGGGCGCGGCACAAGCGTCAAGAACTCTCCAGCCCTCTTTTATATCAAGCGCGTTTGCCGTCGCCATAGCGCCGGGGTCCTGCACGTAGATCATTCCGCTGTGATGCTCGGGGGTGTTGCCGATTCCGTCAGGCTCGGTCAGGATAAATCCGTCGTTTGCGTAGGGAAGCGGCTCGGTTTTTATATCGGAGAGCCTTTTGAAATCCTCCGCGCTTATCTTGACGGAATTTATTCTTATCGCCTTGACTGCGCTCTCGTTTTCGAGCGCCGCTTTAAACTCTTCAAATTCGTCGCCGAGAAGCGATTTCATTCTGTCAAGAAATTTCTCGTTAAGCACGTCTCTCTCCTTATCTTCGCTCTGAAATACTTAAATATTATACACTAAATAAAAAATATTGTCAATATATGAAAATATATTTGACTTATCGTAAGTTTAGTGCTATACTCTTATAGGTAATAAAATGGCAAACGTCGGAAAGGAGCAGAAAGGATGGAAAAAAGATACCTGACGGATAACGGTATAGAAATATTCGGATATAAAAATCCGCATCTTCACGGATTCTTTATTTCCTTGTTTCTGCGCGCCGGCAGTATGTATGAAAGCGAGCGGGATAACGGTATAACCCATTTCTTCGAGCACGTGTCTATCCGCAACGTGAATAAGCTTATGGGCGGCGGTCTCTATTCAGCACTTGACCGCAACGGCGTTGAATTCAACGCCTCAACCTATTCGGAAATGGTTCAGTTTTACGTTAGCGGGGCGACGGACAAATTTGGCTTTGCCGCAGAGGTGCTTTCAAAGCTATTCTCTCCCATCGCGCTTGATAGCGGTGAGATCGATCTTGAGCGCAGAAGGATCAAGGCTGAGATAAGAGAGTCGGATGACAGAAATTCGCTTCTCTCCTTCTCGAATCGCGTGGTCCATAGCGGGACTTCGCTTGAGCGCTCGATAACGGGATCTCTCGGCACGGTCAGTGCGATCAATGCAAAGCGTCTTGAGGAGTATAGGAAAAGAACTTTCACCAAGGATAACGTTTTCCTCTACGTTACCGGCAATTATTCCGACTCGGATATCGAGGGGCTTCGCAATCTCTTCTCGAACGTCGGCAAGCTACCCTGTGGTGAGGCGCATAACAACGTTGCGCCCGTATCCGTGTCGCATTTCTCGCGGTCCCAAGCCCCGAACATGACACTATCCGACTATACGATGGTGCGCTTCACGTTTGATATTGATATGTCAAAGGTCAGCGTTCCGGAAACAGACCTCATATACGATATGCTCCTCTCGGGATATGATTCCCCCTTCTTTATTGAGATGAGCGAGCATCGCGGTCTTTTCTACGATCTTACGGGTGCTGTTGAGCGCTATAAGAATATCGGCGAGCTTTATTTCTCATACGAGGTGAAGCGACAGGATCTTGAAAAGGCTCTCTCGCTCACCGTTGAGCTTCTTAATAAATTTAAGAAAACCGTATATCCCAACTCGGCACTTATGAAATCCGGTTACGTTGATAACGCGTATATGCTTTACGATGATTCTCGTGAACTAAACTTTACGTTTGCGTATGATAATCATGTAATGGGGCTTGGATATGCCTCACTTGATGAGAGAAGGCGTGCCTATGAATCGGTTGGCGGTGATGATATAAAACGCGCCGCACACGAAATATTTAAAAGATCGAATCTCACCTTCACGATGAAGGGGGATAAAAAGAAAACGGACTC